>JAVJQK010000033.1:300000-433116 GCA_040218145.1 Sandaracinaceae bacterium
CCTCGGCCTGGCCACCGAGCACCGCGCCGCCGTGCACGAACACGCTGTCGGCCACGAACAGCCCCTCGACGCGGCCGTGGGCCTCGAGCGCCGGGCGGCTCGGGTGGATCAGCTGGCTGTGGAAGAAGACCACGCGCGCCGCGTCGTGGACCTGCGCGGTCGCCTGGCCGCCCACCGCGTCGAGCACGGTGTCGTAGAGCGTGAGGTCCTCCGTCTGCGCGTCGTAGGTGTCACCCACCCAGAGCGCGTGACGCGACGCGGTCAGGTCGGAGTGCGCGACCACGACACGACGGCCGCGCACCTTCAGCGCGATCTCGTCCGCGTCGACCGTGACGTGGCTGAACCAGATGTCCTCGGCCAGCCACTCGGCCCGGGCCTCGAAGCGGGGCGACCAGGTCGCGGGCGGCTCGATCTCGATCGACGACCAGACGCCGCCGACCACGCGGACGCGCTTCACGCCGCGCCCGACCGTGAGGGCGCCGAGGTGGCTGGTGCGCGGCGCGATGACCTCGACGTCGTCCGCGCGGAGCTGCAGCGCGCCAGCGCCGAGGTCGCCCTCGACGCGAACCCGACTGCCGGAGACCGACGTCTCTCGCAGGAGCTCCGCCCGGCTGCGCACCGTCACCTCGCGAGAGATGCGGGGCGCCTCGGCCCAGCGCAGCGCGGAGACCTCTTCCGGGAGCACGCCCAGGTCGGCGACCGCGGTCGCCTCCGTGGCCAGCTCCGAGGCCGACGACGCGGAGGGGATGTCCATGAAGGCCTCGTCCGCGGCCGACTCGAGGTCGGCGGCGCAGCCGAAGGCCATGGACGCGAGGATGAGCGAAAAGAGCGCTCGCTTGGACTGATTGAGGTGCTGCATGGTGTTCTTCCCTGCCTCCGGACGGAGGTCTCCCTTTCGCGCTCCCCGTTCGGAGGGCGCGACCGAGGTCATCGAGGCGGGCGTCCCTGAGACCGGACGCGGCTCGTTGTCGGCAGGGACAGGCTAAATCGAGCGCCACCCCGAACAACTGAGGGTCAGCGCGTCGAATTTTGGCCGAGCGCGGGCGCACACCCGGATCGGGCGTGACGATGGCCCACACCCCCTACACGAGATCATTGAGTTTTTGCCCGTCCCCCCTGACGTGGCGACTCAGCACCGGGGGGTCTCCCGGCCACGTCGGGGCTGCGCGCAAAAAAATGCCTCGCGTGACGGTTTTGCGCGGGTTTTCTCGGGTCGAGACCGCAGCTTTTCAGCATTCCCGGAACCTGACCATCCGGCCAGGTTCTGGAGCGCCCCCGAACGGGGGTCGGCCGCCCTGACTCTCGGTGGTAGGCTCCGCCCCCAACTCTCGACCGGAGCTCTCTCGGATGACCTCGCCCAACTTCGCCGCCGACGCCCCCAAGGTCAGCTCGACCCCCAAGGAGGAGGTGGATCGCCTCGTGAAGAAGCTCGCCGCGCGCAAGGACGCGTGGGTGCGCACCACCAACGAGCGCCGCATCCAGCTGCTCGAGGCCTGCATCGTGCGCACCGAGGCGGTGGCCGAGGAGTGGGTGCGTGCCGCGTGCAAGGCCAAGGGCATCGCCTTCGACGGCCCGCGCGGCGGCGAGGAGTGGCTCGGCGGGCCGATGACTACCATCCGCAACCTGCGGCAGCTCGCCGACGCGGTGCGCGAGAACGGCCAGCCGGCGCTGCCCGAGCTCATCCAGCGCGACGACGGTCAGTACGTCGCGAAGGTCTTCCCGTCCGACTGGTTCGACAAGCTCCTCTTCACCGGCTTCTCGGCCGAGGTCTGGATCGAGCCCGGCCAGGAGCCGACGCAGGGCGCGATCTACCGGAACAAGCCCCAGCCCGGCGAGGCGAAGCCGAAGCCGCTCCCGGACGGCAAGGTCTCGCTCGTGCTCGGGGCGGGCAACGTCGCGTCGATCGGCCCCATGGACGCGCTCTACAAGCTCTTCGTCGAGGACGAGGTCGTCATCCTCAAGACGAACCCCGTCAACGCCTACCTCCAGCCCTACTGGGAGGAGGCCTTCCGCCCGCTGATCGACGAGGGCGTCTACTACGTGGTCCGCGGCGGGGCCGACATCGGCAGCCACCTCGTGCACCACGAGGACGTCGACACCATCCACATGACCGGCTCGGACCGCACGCACGACGCGATCGTGTTCGGCGGGGACCCGGAGGAGCAGGCGCGCCGCAAGCGCAGCGGCGAGCGCCTCGTCGACAAGCCGATCTCGAGCGAGCTCGGCGCGGTGACGCCCGTCCTGGTCGTGCCGGGCCCGTGGAGCGACGAGGACGTCGACTTCCAGGCGCGTCACATCGCCGGCATGGTGGCCAACAACGGCAGCTTCAACTGCAACGCGGCCAAGGTCATCGTCACCGGCGATCGCTGGCCCATGCGCGAGCTGCTCCTCGAGCGCATCGAGCATCACCTGCGCGAGACCCCGTCGCGCATGGCCTACTACCCGGGCGCGCAGGCGCGCTACGACGGCTTCCTCGAGCGCTACCCGCAGGCGCAGCCGCTCGGCCCGCGCTCGCCGAACGTGGTCCCGTGGACGCTCATCCCGGACGTGCCGGCGGAGGCGGGCGAGTACGCGCTGACGAGCGAGGCCTTCTGCGGCGTGCTCGCGCTGACCAAGCTCCAGGCCTCGAACGAGGGTGAGTTCCTGAAGGAGATGGTGCGCTTCGCGAACGAGTCGTGCTGGGGCACGCTCTCTTGCGTCGTGCTCATCCACCCCGAGACCGAGAAGAAGTACGCCAAGGAATTCGACGCCGCGCTCGCCGGCCTCCGCTACGGCGGCATCGGCGTCAACGTCTTCGCGGGCGTGATCTACGGCATGGTCTCGCCGACCTGGGGCGCGTTCCCTGGCCACCCGCTCGAGGACATCCAGAGCGGGCGCGGCTTCGTGCACAACACCTTCCTGCTGGACCACCCGCAGAAGTCGATCGTGCGCGCGCCCTTCCGGATCCGCCCCACCCCGGTCTGGTTCGCCGATCACGCGAACGCGCACGAGCTCGGCCGCGCGCTGACGCGCTTCGAGGCGCGCCCCGGGCCCCTGCGGCTGCCACAGGTGCTCATGGCCGCGATGAAGGGCTGAGCGACTGTCGCGGCGACGACGACGCGCTACCCTTCAGGCGTGGATCGCCGACGCTGGAAGAAGCGAGACCTCGTCACGGTGACCGCCAGCATGGCGCTCGTCGTGGCGACCGCGTTCCTCCTCTCTCCCGAGGCCGCGCCCGCGCGCGCCCCGGACGAGGTGGCCAGCTCCCTCGTGGCGGAGCTCGACCGGCGGATCGGCGCGATCGCGCGGTGGGAGCACGAGGTGCGCGCCGCGACCGAGCGCGCCGCCGAGCACCCCGACGTGCTCCGCGGGCTGACGGACTCCGCCCCGGCCGAGGCGCTCGACCGCTCGCTCGTGCGGGCGTGCGTCGATCTCGAGGGCTGCGCGCTCGTCGATCCGAACGGCGCGCTGCTCGCGAGCCTGCGCGCTCGCGACGTCCCCTCCTCCCTGGTCGAGCGCGCGCTCCAGGGCCGCACCGTCCGCTCGCGGCTGACCTCCACCGACTCCTTCGGCCGCCGCACCGAGCGCGTCGGCGCGCCGCGCCCGAGCGTGCTCTTCGCCGCGCCCGTGATGGTGGACCGCGAGGTCGTCGCGGTGCTCGTCGGACGCGCGCGCCCGGACCGCCAGCTGGATCCGCTCCTGACCACGCGGCCGCCCGGTCGGACCGGCGAGACCTACGTCGTCGACCCGGAGGGCTTCATGATCACGCGCAGCCGCTTCGGCGCCCGCGCGCCCCGGCCGACGCCGCTCCGCAAGCGCGCCGCGCCGCTCGTCCTCGACCGGCCCGCCGTGGCGCTGCTGACGCCCCACCTGGAGCCGACCCGCGCGTTCGCGGAGGCGCGGGCGGGCCACGACGGCGTCGACGTCGAGGGCTACCTCGACTACCGCGGCGTGCCCGTCGTCGGGGCGTGGCGCTGGCTCGACGACCTCGGCGCGGGCGTGATCACCGAGATGGACGTGGTCGAAGCGTACCGACGCTGAGCCCGCTCACTCGTGGATGAACGACACACGCCCCGGCACCCGCACGGGGTGTGTGGAGAGCCAGAGATAGTCGCCGATGATCTGCATCGGCGCGTGCTCGGGTCGAATCCAGCGGCGACCCACCTCGGCCACTTCCGCAGGGGTGGCCCGCTCCACGCGGTGATAGGTGTCCACGATGGCGCCGGGGGGCTGGCCCGCGAGGTGAGCGCCGACCAGGGCGCCGCCGAGCCCCGCGGCCGTGTCGAGCGTCGACGATAGACGCGCCAGCTCGACCGCCCGCGCGCGCTCCATCTCCTCCTCGCCGATGCGGTCGGCGTCGCGCAGCCGGTCCAGCTCGCGCACGATGGCCGACGCGGCGTCCCCCGCCACCTCGACCGGGACGACCAGCCCGAGCTGGAACAGCGCGTGATCGCCGCGATCGTGGACCTGACCGATCACGCCGTAGGTGTCTCCCCGCTGCTCCCGCAAGTGCAGGTTCAAGCGCGAGCTGAACATGCCGCCTGCCATGCGCACATAGAGACGGTACGCCGCGTGGTCGCGATGATGTCGGGCGGGCCCCCTGTCCAGGAGATAGATCGATGCGCTCGGGTGGTCGCTCGTCGGGTAGATCATCAGCCTCGGGCTGGGCGCGGGGAAGACCGGGGCCGGGGCCGGGCGGAGCGCGCGAGCTACAGACCGAGGACGCACCGGGCCGAGACGCTGCCGGACGAGGGCCTCCGCGCGGAGCGGGTCGAGGTCACCGACCAGGACCACCATGGTTCGCGACGGGGGCAAGAGCTCCGCGAGCCGCTGGCGCACGTCTGCGTCTCCGAGGCGCTCGAGCGCCAGCGGCCCGATCCGCGTCCGGAGCACCCGAGGGTCGTCGGGACCGTAGAGCCGCGCGAGCAGCTCCTCGTTCGGCGGGGCGTAGCCGCGTCGACGCCGGCGCCGAAGACGGTGCCGCGCGTCCCCAGCCAACGCCTGCTGGGCCCGTCGGACCTCTCCGTCTCCGAACACGCGCCCCTCCAGCACGGACGCGAACCGGGACAGCGCGCCAGGTAGTCCGTCGGTGACGACGGTCGAGACCAGGGTGAGGCCGCGCTCGTCGACGCTCGTGCGCAGACCCTCGCCCTCCTCCATCGCGCCGAAGCCGCTCGGGATCTCGGCTCCGAGCGCGCGCTCGAGCAGCGCGTCGAGCGCGACGGCCCGAGGGCTGCCGGGGACGTGGGGTACGCGGCCCGCCAGCGCCGCGTAGACGACCGGCGTCCCCCGCCGCTCGACGACCTGCACCGAGATCCCGTTCTCGAGCGTGAAGGCGTGAATGGAGGGCAGTCGAAGGGCAGGCTCGGCGACCGGTTGCGCCGGGACCGGCAGGGGCGGGACCCCGCTCCGAGCGGACGCTGGCGGCGGCAGCGGCGCGCGGTGCGTGCAGGCCGCGAGGAGCAGCACCGCGAGGCTGGCCGCCCTCACGGCGACTCTCCCTCGTACATGATGTCGCGGACGATCCGGCCTTCCGGCGGCGCATTGCTACGGCTGGAGAGTGACACCACGAGGCGTCGACGTGTGTGGAGATGTCGAACTGCCGCGGCGTGCACGTCCGCGGCCGTCACCGCGTCGTATCGCGCGAGGTTCGCGGCGAGCTCGTAGCGCCCGCCCGCGAAGGACGGCACCCTCTCCGCGTGACGCAGGGCTCGGGTGAGCGACGCGTCCATCGTCCGGACCTCCTCCGCGCGCCAGCGACGCCGGATCCTCTCGACGCGCTCCGCCTCGATCCCCCCGCCCCGGAGCGCCCGCAGCTCAGCGTCGACCGCCCGCAGCGGCGTCAACGTGCCCGCGCGGTGTGGCACCGTGATCTGGATCATGAAGTGACTGGCGAGGGCGCGGGAGATCTGCGAGACGTCCACCTCGATCGCCTGGTCCGATCGCACCAGCCGCTCCGTGAGGGCCCGCTCCAGGTGGGCCGCCACGAAGTCCAGCGCGGCGTCGGGCGCCGTCCCCCACGGCGGGGTCGGCCAGATCACGTAGAGCGCGTCGGTCGCGCGATTCGCCTCGGCGACCACGCGACGCTCCCCGCCGAGATCGACCTCCGCCGGCACGTCCCAGGCAGGGGGAGGCGCGAGGCCGCTTCGCCGCAGCGGCCCGAAGTAGCGGGCGATCCACCGACGCGCCTCGCTCGGGTCGAAGCCTCCCGAGAGCGACACGGTCAACATGTCGGGGCCGTAGTAGCGCTGGAAGAACCAACGCACCGCTCGTACGTGCGCCGCGTGCACGTCGTCGCGCCGCTCGCCCGAGTGCGAGTACGGGTGCCCTGCAGGGTAGAGGATCTCCTGCACGAGCTCCCACACCTCCTCGCGCCCGAAGTGCGTGCGCAGCTCGCGCTCGCGGTCGAGCACGCGGCGCTGCTCCTCCACGCCCGCCTCGTCGAGGTCGTCCACGCCATGCGCGAAGCGCTCGGCCTCCAGCCACAGCGCCTGTTCGAGTCGCGAGCTCGGGACGACCTCGTAGTACCGCGTCCAGTCGTCGCCGGTCTGCCCATTGAACCCGGACGCGCCCAGGCGCTCGAGCCGACTGAGGAACTCGCCGGGCGCCGCCGTCGTCCCCTGATAGAGGAGGTGCTCGGTCAGGTGCGCCAGGCCAGACCAGCCCTCCGGCTGATCACGTCGCCCCGCGTCGACCGAGACGACGACCGCGACGGTGCGCCTGCCCGGGATGGGGTCGAGCGCGACGTCGATCCCGTTGTCGAGCGAGTAGCGCTCGGGCGCGCTCGGCTGCGTTTCGGTGGCGAGCGCCGGAGATGTCGCGGCGGCGAGCGCACCCAGCGCCAGCAAAGAGGCGAACCGACTGCTCCGCATGTGGCCTGGAGTAGCACGGATCGCTGACCCGTGACACCGGCGCCGCCGGGGGGCTCAGCGACAGCGCAGGCTCATGTTCCAGCCCGTGAGGCGGCCGCTGTCCTGGTCGAGCGTGTCGGCGATGGCGAGGTTCCACTGGCCGCGCGCCTCGCGACCGGCCGCGCGGCGCACGGTGTAGGTCCGGAAGGGGTTGCGCGTGCTGCTGTTCTGCAGCGTGTACGTGCGCCCCTGCGGGTCGGTCAGCGTGATGCGCAGGTCGCGGTTGAACGTGTGGTTGCCGCGCAGCCGCACGCGGAGGCGATCGATGGTGCAGCTCTGCCCGACCACGGCCGCGCCGCGGGTGGTGTGGCGGTCGAAGATGGCGCCGCCGCCGCGACCGGCCACGCGGATCTCGTTCGCGTCGTCTTCGTCGTCGCCGTCCTCGTCTTCATCCGGGGTGGCGACCTCCTGCGGCGCGGTCGCGGGCGCGAGCGCGGCGGTGATCGTGATCGTGTTGTTGACCGGCGCCGCGTTGATGGTCGCGGGCTGATAGCCGGCCAGCTCGAAGTTGAACGCGAACGTCTGCACCTGCCCTGCGACCGGGGCGGGGATGGGGACCTGCGTCTGGAGCGGCGTCGTGCCGAGCTGCCGCCCTCCCCCGACCACGGTCGCGCCGGCCGGGGTCGAGTTCGCCACGACGGTCACCATCACCTGTCCGGGCGGCGCCTGCGGGGTGTTGGGCGCGACCGGACCGGTGGCCGTCTGCGGCGGCGGCGGCGGCGTGTCGTCTTCCTCGGAGCAGGCCCCGAGCAGGACGATGCCGGCCAGCAGACACGGCCAGAGGAAAAACGGCCACACTGAAGATGGGAGGTTGAGTACGAGCGCGTTCTTCCGCATCGGATCCTCGAGACGTGGCTTCGGGACGCGGGCCGTCCGCCCCACCCCTCGGGGTTGTCTAACACAAACCCCTCCGCGGTCCGAGCGTACGTGCGGCGCGACGCGAGCTTCCCCACCCGGCGCGCCGCTCCTGTATCCTCGCGGACCGTGCGTCCTCTCCCCATGGTCGGTGGCATGCTCGAGACGGTCGTCCGCGCCCTCGGGCGGAGTGATCTCTTCGGCTCCCTCACCCCGGAGCAGCTCCGCTCCGTGGCCCAGCGCGGCGAGCTGTTCCAGGTGGCCGAAGGCGAAGAGGTGATGCGCCAGGGCGAGCCCTCCGACGCGTTCCACCTCGTGCTGAGCGGCCAGGCGGTCGTGCGCCGCTCCCACACCACGGACGTCGCCTACCTCGGACCCGACGACGTCGTGGGCGAGATGGGCGTGCTGCTCGGTCGCCCGCGCACCGCCACGGTCGTCGCGAACGCGCCCACCGTGCTCCTGCGCTTCGAGGGCCCGGTGCTCGAGGCCATGTTCGAGCGCGTGCCCGGGTTCGGGCTCGAGGTGTGTCGCGCGCTGGCGCAGCGCCTCCAGGACGTGACCGATCTGATTCAGCCCTGATCGCGAGCGTCGACTCCGCGGCGGGTGTAATCTCGCAGTGGGAGGCAGGCGGCGTGACTCAGAAGATCTTGGTGGTCGAGGACGATCCCATCAGCGCACGCATGATGCGCGACTTCCTCGCGGCCAACGGCTACCACACGACCGTGGCCACCACGGGCACGGACGGCGTCGCGTCGTTCTTCCGTGAGGAGCCCGACCTGATGATCGTGGACGTCGCGCTCCCCAAGAAGAACGGCTTCGAGGTCTGCTTCGAGGTCAAGCGCACCGATCGCGGGCGCGGCATGCCGCTCCTCCTCATGAGCGCGGTCTACCGCGACGAAGACCACGCGATCCGCTACGCCTCGGCCGATCTCCGTGCGCAAGGGTACCTGCTGAAGCCCTTCGATCTTCGCGATCTGCTGGTCCGGGTGCGAGAGCTGCTCCCGGCCGCCTGAGCCATGCAGGTCCCGGGCTTCGTCGCGGAGGTCTTCGCGCCGGCGAACCGGCCGAAGCTCTGGTGGGGCATCTGGGCCGGCTACGCGGTCGCGGCCGGCTTCGTGCTGATCGCGACGATCGGCGTGGGCTTCTCGGTGGTGCCCTTCTCGTGGGCCTTCGTCGTGCTCGTGCTGCTGAAGGTCGCCACGAACACCGCGAGCGCGTGGGCCCTCCGCGCCGACCGCCTCGTGATGGAGACGAGCACCGCGAACCTGCTCGCGGACATCGCGGCGATGACCGGCGCCATCTACTGGACGGGCGGGGTCGTCAGCCCGCTGCTCCCGGTCTACGCGATCGAGATCACCGTGATCGCGCTGCTGACCAACCTGCAGGTCACGCTTCAGAGCGCGGCGCTCATGCTCTCGGCGTACGGCGCCATGGTCTTCGGCACGGTGGTGGGCTGGCTCCCGCGCCACCCGCACCCGATGGTCACGGCGGGCGGCATCACCCCCGGCCTCATCGCGGCGTACTTCGCCCTCGCCGTCTTCGTCGTCGCGGTGCCCACCTACTTCGCGGCGAAGATCCTGGCCGAGCTGCGGCTGAAGCAGAGGGCGCTCGAGGAGACCAACGCGAAGCTGGTGGAGGCGGGCCGACAGAAGAGCCAGTTCATGGCGAACGTCACGCACGAGCTGCGCACGCCGATCCACGGCATCTGCGGGCTGAGCGACCTGGTGGAGACCGAGGTCTACGGGCCGGTGACCGAGGCCCAGCGCGAGGCGCAGCGGGACATCAGGCGCGGCGCGCAAAATCTCCTGCGCCTCATCGACGACCTGCTCGAGCTGACCCGCGCCGACGCCGGGCGTCTGACGCCGATGTTCGAGCGCGTGGCGGCGAAGGAGGTCGTGGAGAGCTGCGCCGAGGCGGTCCGCTGGATGCGCGGCACGAAGCCGCTCGACCTCGACGTGCGCACGCAGGACTCCATCCCTCCCTTCATCACGGATCCTCGCCGCTTGAAGCAGATGCTGCTCAACCTGCTCGCCAACGCGGTGAAATTCAGCCCGGAGGCGGGTCAGGTCCGCATCGGCGCGCGGGAGACGGAGGACGGCGTGGTCTTCGAGGTCGCCGACGACGGCCCGGGCATCGCGCCCGAGCAGCTCCCGCACATCTTCGAGCCCTTCCACCAGGTCGACGGCTCGCCCGAGCGCGAGTACGGCGGCGTCGGGCTGGGCCTGGCCGTGGTGCAGAAGCTCGCCGAGGCCCTGGGCGCGCGCGTCGGGGTCGACAGCGCGGTGGGCCGGGGAACGACGTTCCGCATCACGATCCCACGGCGCGAGCCGAGCTGAGAGACGGTCCGAAAACTTCGTCCCCCAGGTAGGCCCATGTAGGCTCGAGGAGCACCATGGTGAACGCCTCCTCGGCCAACGCGCTCGGCACCGTCGCGGTCCTCCCGGACGCGCGGGACTCGGGCATCTATCAGACCTCGCCCGGCCTGCTGCGCCGCCGCGCCCTCGGCCCCTGGGCGGAGGGCATCGCGCAGTACATGGCCATCCGCGTCGGTGACGCCGCGCGCGGTCGCGCCGCGTTCCAGTCGCTGTCCCGGCTGTTGAGCAGTCTCCCTCCCGAGGAGCTGCTGGTCGCCCCGGGCCCCCGCGCGCAGCTCTACCGGCTCGCCCGCTCCATCGCCGAGACCGAGCGGGCCATGCCGGGCCCGATCGCCGAGGATCTCCCCTGGCGCGACCACTCGGGGCGCCACGGCAAAGCCCTCGCGAAGCTGCGCGAGGCGCTCGACCCCGACGACGCGGAGCTGCTCGAGCTCCGGCACGCCCGGGAGCTCTCGGTCGAGGAGATCGCCTGCGTGCTCGAGCGGCCCGTGGACGCGGTGGAGCTCGCGCTCGACACCGCCGAGGCGCTCGCGCGCAAGGCGCTCGGCAAGGCGGCGCCCGATCCCGTGGCGGCGAACGCCACCGTGTACGTCGAGGCGTTCGCGCTCGCGCGCTCGTGGCAGGAGCTCGAGGGCGGCCTGCCTCCGATCGAGGTCGACGAGGAGGCGCTCGAGCCCGGCACCCTGATCGGGGGCCGCTACGCCGTCGTCGATCGCGTGGGCACGGGCGCGTTCGGCGACGTCTACCGCGCCGAGGACGTGGAGGTCCCGGGCCACCAGATCGCGCTCAAGCTCCTGCGCCAGCCCTCGCTCAGCGAGGCCGCGAGGCAGTCCGCGTTGCGGGAGCTCAAGCTCAACGCGGCCGTGTTCCATCCCTCGCTCGTGCAGTTCAAGGATCACGGCTGGTACGAGCAGCGCCTGTGGTTCGTGATGCCCTGGTACGAGGGCGAGACCCTCGAGGCGCGCATGAAGCGCGGGGCGCTGAGCCGCCGCGAGGCGCGACGGATCTTCGAGCCGCTCGCCCGCGCGCTGGCGGCTCTGCACGAGACCGGGATCCGACACCAGGACATCAAGCCCGAGAACATCCTGCTGACCCGCCTGCCCGGCACCGACCCGGAGTCCGACGACGGCATCCTGCCGGTCCTGATCGATCTCGGCGTGGCGGCGACCGAGCAGGAGACGATGCTGGGCGGCACGCCGCTGTACTTCGCTCCCGAGGTGGCCAAGCGCTTCGTCCGCGAGCGACACGGGGGGCCGGACGTCACCTCCGCCGCCGACGTCTTCGCGCTCGCGCTCTCGCTCCGCAACGCGCTCGAGCCCGGGACGCAGGAGGACGTCGCGGCCGGCGCCATCCAGGCGTTCGTCGAGCGACGCGCCGAGGAGATGCCGCCCCTGCCCGAGGCGCGGGACCTTCGCTACCTCGCGCCGAGCCTCCGCACGTGGCTGTCCCTGGACGCGCTCGAGCGGCCGAGCGCGCTCGAGCTGGCCGAAGAGCTGGCCATCCTCACCGCGCCGGAGGAGCGACGCGCGCGGCGCGGGCGCCTCCTGCGCTGGCTCGTGCCGCTGATGACCACCCTGGCCGCGATCTTCGTGCTCGTGGTGTGGGCGCTCGACCGCCGCGCCGCGCAGGAGGAGGTCGCCGCGCGACAGGCGCGCAGCGCCGCCGCCGAGGCGCGGGCCGACTACATCGTGGCCGACGCGCGCCGCCAGGCGCTCGAGGAGGGGCACGCCTCGCTCCTCGCCCAGTACGAGCGCAGCCGCATGAGCCGCGAGGAGCTCGCCGAGAGCCTCGCGACCCAGGGCGGACAGCTGCGCATCGTGCGCGGGGAGCTCGCCCGGACCCTGGAGCAGCTCGAGGGCGCGCAGCAGCAGGCCACTCGCCTCGGCGGCACGCTCGCGGACGCGCAGAGGGAGAGCGAGCGCCTCCGCGGTGAGCTCGACGCGAGCCGCAGCGAGGCCGGTCAGCGACTCCGCGAGCGGGACGCGGCGAGGGCCGAGGTCGAGCGCCTCGCCGCCGGGCTGCAGGGCGCGGAGGCCCGCGCGCGGCGCGAGAGCGACCGGGCCGACGCGGCCGAGACCGAGCTGACCGAGGCCCGCCGCGCGCGCGACGCGGCGCAGCGCGAGCTGGAGCGCGCGGAGGCGGCGGAGGCCGAGGCCGAGCGCGAGCTGAGCGCGCTCCAGGGGCGCATCCGCTCGCTGCTGAGCGCCACCGCGGCCGCGGCGGGGCCGGCGTCGACCGAGCCCGAGCCCTCCCCCGAGGAGTGATCCGACGCACGGCGGAGAAGTGCGCGTATGCTAAGCGCGTCGGTTCCGCCCCAGCGCAGGCAATGCTTCACCCCAGCTCTACGACAGGCGCGCGATGATGCTCTGGATCATCGCCGCGATCGCGGGCGCGATCCTGCTCGCGGGCATCGCGTTCCTCGCGCTCGATCGCGACGGCGAGGCTCCGGCCAAGCAGGCCACGCCCGAGAAGTCCGAACGGCGAGACGCCGCCGAGCGGGCTTCGGACGCGAGCCCTCCGGGCGGGCCGTGGGACAAGCGCTCCGACGAGCCGCCGGGCTCGCGCCTGGCCAGCGTGCCTCCGCCCGGGGGCGTGCCGATGCACCCGACGGCCAGCGCCGAGATGAGCGCGGAGATCACCCTGGAGAGCCAGGAGCTGTGGATCGACGACGACGAGCCGACCGGCCCGGTCCCGCGCATCGTCCTGTCGGCGGAGGGCCGCACGCACCCCGGGCAGAAACGCAGCCACAACGAGGACGCGTTCCTCGTCGATCCCGAGCACGAGGTCTACGCCGTGGCGGACGGGATGGGCGGCTACGCGGCCGGAGAGATCGCCTCCCGCATGGCGATCGAGACGCTACAGAGCGCGTACGCCACCGGGGCGTTCGGCGCGGTCGAGGACGGGTTCCCGCGGCGCGGCGCGGAGCTGATGAGCGTGGTGCGCGCGGCCAACGCGCGCATCCGCGACGCCGCGAACGAAGACGAGCAGAAGCACGGCATGGGCACCACCATGGTCGCCGCGCGCTTCTCCCCCGGCCGCAACCGCGTCTACCTCGCGCACGTGGGCGACAGCCGCTGCTACCGCATCCGCGACGACGAGATGAAGCAGCTGACGACCGACCATACCCTCGGCGCGGTCGGCATCAAGGGCCCCTCCGCCGGCAAGCTCAGCCGCGCGGTCGGCGTGTTCGACGAGCTTGAGGTGGACCTGACCGTCGATGAGCCTCAGCCCGGGGACTACTACCTCCTCTGCTCCGATGGCCTCTTCAAGATGGTGCCCGAGTCGATCATCACCCACATGGTGATGCGCGAGCGCCCGATCGCCGAGACGGTCGACGAGCTGGTGAAGGAGGCGAACGACCGCGGCGGCCGCGACAACGTCACGGTCGTGCTGGTGCGCGTCGACGCGCCCGACTTCGATCCGGGCGAGAGCGGCGAGCACCGGCTTCCTGGGTGAAGGCTCCCCGGGTGAAGGCTCCCGGGTGACGGCTCCCCGGTCGCGAGGTCGTGTGGCTCGGGATCGCCGCGCGCGTACCTCACGATCGTGCGGCTCTGTCCCCAGTGTGACCTGCGCGAGCACGACCCGAGGCGGCCGCGCTGTCGGGTCTGCGGGGAGCCGCTCATCGAGGTCGTCGATCCGCGCGTCGGGTCCGTGCTCGGGAGCCGCTACCGCGTCGAGGGGGTGATCGGCGAGGGCGGCATGGCGACCGTCTACCGCGCGCGGCACGCGTTGATGGAGCGCCCCTACGCCGTGAAGGTGCTGCGGCGCGCCCTCGCGAGCGACGAGAAGCTGGTGGAGCGCATGAAGCGGGAGGGACGCAACATCGCTTCCCTCACCCATCCCAACATCGTACAGGTCTACGACTACGGAGAGACCGACGACGGCGCCCCCTACCTCGTCATGGAGCTGCTCGACGGGCAGCCCCTGCGCCAGCTCATGCGGGGCCGCCCGCTCTACGGGCCGCTCCTGCTCGACGTGGCCATCCAGACCATGCGGGGGCTCGCCCGGGCGCACGACCTCGGCGTGGTGCACCGCGACCTCAAGCCCGAGAACGTCTTCGTCTGCCGGGACGACGAGGGGGAGCCGCGGGTGGTGATCGTCGACTTCGGCATCGCGCGCTCGCGAGACCAGTCGCGACTGACCCAGGCGGGGCAGCTGGTGGGGACACCGCAGTACCTCGCGCCGGAGCGCGTCTCCTCACGAGAGGACACCCCGAGCGCGGATCTCTACTCGTTCGGCGTGGTGCTCTTCGAGATGGCGACCGGGCGCCTGCCCTTCCAGTCGAACAGCGCCACCGGGTACGTGGTCAAACACGTCCAGGAGCCGCCGCCGCGGCCGCGCACGCTGAACCCCAACCTCGAGCCCGAGCTGGAGGCCTTGATCCTCGAGCTGCTCGCGAAGGACCCGCGAGAGCGGCCGGTCGACGCCCACCAGGTCCTCGATCGGCTCGAGCTCATGCTGCCGCCCGAGCTGCGGCGAGAGTCGCGACCGAGCGTCCCCAACCACGACCCGCGCGAGCACACCTCGACGCTCGACGGCTGGCAGATCCGGGCCGAGCTCTTCGAGCGGCTCGTGCAGGAGGCCTACCCCGGCGGGGCGCCGACGAAGGAGCGCAACGCGCTGACCCAGATGCACGAGGCGCTGAAGCGGATGCGCGAGACGCGCCGCCACGGGCTCCGCGCGCAGCTCGCGCTGGACGCGCTCGAGACGGAAGGGCGCGAGGCGGGCCTGCGGCTGGGGCACGCCCTGCACGTGCTCGGTCGCGACCTCTCGGTCGCCCGCGACGCGGCGCGCGGCGCGGGCCTCGCGTCGGACGAGTCGAGCCGCGCGGAGGCGCGCGCTCGTGACGTCTTCGAGCGCGCCGTCTCGAGCCTCGCGGTCCGGATGGCCGCGCCCCCCGAGCACCCCGACGCGCCGCTCGTCGACGCGGGGCACGCGGTGCAGGCGGCCGTCGACGCGTGGGCGCGCGCGGCGGTGGAGGCAGAGCACGCCCGCGCGGAGACCGAGCGGGCCAACGCGTCCGTCCGTGACCTCGACTACCAGCTCGGCACGCTGCGGCAGCAGATGCGTCAGCTCGAGCGCGACTACGCGGCCCGCACCGCGCACAGCCGGGCCGCCCTCGAGGCGAGCGGTCGAGAGCAGCGTCACCTGGCCCGCCGCCTCGCGTCGCTGAGCGAGCAGCTGATCTCACCGCTTCGGCATCGCACCGATCTGAAGCCGCTCTTCGTGGCCATCGAGGGCACGGGGACCAGCGACCCGTTCCCCTCGCGCGCCTCCGGCTGATCAAGAGGAGCGTCGCGAGCGGGGCGGCGGACGCCACGCCGCGCGACGCGCGAGGAGGCTCTCCGCCATGCCGATGATCTGCAGCGGGTCGAAGGGCTTGATCACGAAGGCGTCGGCCCCCAGCTGCGAGAGCACGTGCCAGTCGCGCGGGCCGCCCACGCCGGTGGCGACCAGGATGGGCACCTCGCGGGTCGCCTCGTGGGCGCGCAGCTCGGCCGTCAGCTCGATGCCGTTCATCCCCGGCATGTCGAGGTCGCTGAGCACGAGGTTCGGCGGGTGGCTGCGCGCGAGCGCGAGGGCGCGCGTTCCGTCGGGCACCGCCTCGACCCGCGCGGTGGGGAAGGCGCGGGTCAGGAGCTTGGTGAGCAGCGATCGGTAGCCCGGCTCGTCGTCGACGATGAGCACGAAGGGGCTCCCCGTCTCGTCCCGGGAACATTCCCACGCCGCCGCGAGGGCCTCGCGGAAGTCCTCCACCGTGGCCGTCCGCTCGAGCGGGTCCTTGGCCAGCGCCTGGAGCACCGCGTCCTCGAAGGGCTTGGGCAGATCGTGCCGCCGGGTGATCAAGCGCGGCGGGGGCGCCTTCACCTGCAGGCGCAAGGTCTCGCTCAGCGTCGAGGCCGCGAACGGCAGCGATCCGGTGAAGAGCTCGAACGCGAGCACGCCGAGCGAGTAGACGTCGACCCGCGGCACGAGCTCGGGCGGGATGGCGCGGCCGAGGATGAGCTCCGGCGCCATGTAGGCCGGCGTCCCGCTCACGATGGTCTCCCCGCTGTGCTCCTCGACCAGGCGCGCGAGCCCGAGGTCGGCGATCAGCACCCGGAAGTCGGGCCCGATGAGCAGGTTGCTCGCCTTCAGATCACGGTGCGCGGTGCCGGAGTCGTGGATCGCTTGCGCGCCCGCGCAGGCCTGATCGAGGACCGTCCACGCCTCGCCGAGCGAGGGGCGGCTGCCCCGCTGGCCGAGCCAGCGCTCGAGGTCGGTGCCCGGCACGTACTCCATCACGAAGTAGGGCGCGCCTTCGAGCTCCCCGAAGGCGTGGATCTCGACCACGTTCGGGTGCGCGACGCGCGCCATCGCTCGCGCCTCCTCCAGGAAGCGGGCGCGGGCCTTCGGCCGACAGACCTGCTCCGGGTGGATGAGCTTGAGCGCGACGAGCCGGTCGAGCCGCTCGTCGCGCGCCTTGAAGACCACCCCCATGCCGCCCTCTCCGAGCGGCTCGAGGATCCGGTATGCGCCGTCGATCAGCGCGCCGGGCTCCGGGTAGCTCTCCTGCAGGGCCTCTCGGACGCTCGTCCCCCAGCCCTCGCGGATCGTGGGCAAGGTCAGAGGCTCGCCACCGACATCGGGCGTCATTGCGCACCACGTACGCACGCATCGGGACTGTGTCATGCTCGTACGGTGGAGCTCGGCGAAGCGCTCATCTCTCTGGTCGCGCCGCTGAGGCCCGGAGACGAGCTGGCCGGCGCGCGCCTCAGCCACGCGTCGACGGAGCTCGGGCTACGGCTCACCTTCGAGCGCGGCGAGGGGCGCGTCCACGTGGAGGTCTTCCCCGACGAGGAGGGTCGCGCGCACGCCGCCCGCAGCGCGCGTCTCCGCTTCGCCTATCGCCTCGGGCGTGGACACGGCGCGGTGAGCGAGGCCGAGGGCAAGGCGCTGTGCGAAGCCGTCGCCGCGCTCGCCCGCGAGAACGAGGCGCAGGTCCTCGCCGCGCTGCACGAGCGTGACGTCGAGGCCCGAGACGGCCGCGTGCGAGAGGTGACGGGCGGCACGCTGCTCGAGCCCGCCGGGCCGCCCGAGGCCCCGCACTACACGCTCAGCCCCTACGTGGGCTGTCTGATCGGCTGCCGCTTCTGCTACGCCCAGGACCGGGTGGGCCTCGCCCGGCGCCTGCGTGGGCTGCCGCCCGCGCCCTGGGGAAGCTACGTGGACGCGCGGGTCGACGCGCCCGAGCGGCTGCGCGAGGAGCTGGCCACGCGCCCGCCCTACCCGATCAAGCTCTGCCCGATCGTCAGCGACCCCTATCACGCGATCGAGGCGAAGCTCCGGCTGACGCGCGGATGCCTCGAGGTGCTGCGGGACGCGCAGCCCCGGACGGTGCTGGTCCTGACGCGCGCGCGGCTGATCGAACGGGACGTGGACGTGCTCGAGGCGATGCCGGGCGCGCACGCGGGCTTCTCCATCCCCACCGCGGACGACGCGGTGCGCGCGCACTTCGAGCCGCGGGCCGCGTCGATCGACGCCCGCCTCGAGGTCCTCCGCGCCATGCGACGGCGAGGCGTACGGACCTTCGCGATCGTACAGCCCATGCTCCCCGGCCCGCTCGACGCGCTGGCCGACGCGCTCGCCGCGGCCGTCGACAGCGCCAGCCTCGACGTGCTCCGCGGCGAGGAGGACGCCGGCGCGCTCTTCGACGCGTTCCCCGACGCCCGTGAGGAGGCGTGGCAGCGAGAACGATTGGAGCAACTGGCGGAAGCGCTCGAGGCGCGCGGCGTGGCCATCTGGTCGAGCGAGCTGCCGCCCTCCTGACCCATTCCGCGGACGCGTGCTGGGCGCGCGGCTGATCTACGCTGCGTCCATGGACGAGCGCATGGACGAGATCCTCGCGCGCCTCGCGGCGCTCGAGCGGAGGGTGGCGGAGCTTGGCGGGGAGCCGCCGGAGCACCCCGAGACGCCGGAGCCGAGCGCCCCGGAGCGCACCTGCTTCTTCCAGCAGGAAGAGCAGCGGATCGTGGATCTCATCGTCGGGCTCACCGCGGAGCGAGTGATCGCGGCGATGGACGAGCGCATGGAGCGCGACGAGCGCTACGGGCGGCACGAGCGGGAGGGCGGCGAGTACCCGCGCCGCGAGGGCGGACGCGACGACGGGAGGCGAGGCCCGCCCCCGCCCGGCTGGGGTCCCCCGCCTCCCGGAGGGCCGCCGCCGGGGTGGCCCCGGGGCGGCCGCTGAGCCCGTTCGCCCCCGGAGTGTGCACGCTTCGGTCAGGTGGTGATATGCTGGCGCGCGACGGGATGGGCGTACGCGCGAACATAGCGGCGATGATCGCAGCCTCGATGCTCGCGGCATGCGCCACGGGCACGGGGGACGAGGACGGCGGCACCGGTGGCATGGACACCGGCACCGTGCGCGACACCGGCGTCGGCGACACCGGGGTGACGCCGCCGGGCGACGCGATGCCGATGGACGACGGCGGCGACGAGTTCTGCTCGGGCGTGGAATGCGAGCCCTTCCAGTACTGCGACAGCGGCTCGTGCCGGGACTACCCGGCGTGCCGCGGCGACGGCAGCTGCGATCGCCCCGGCGACGTGTGTCACAACCGGCGCTGCGTCCCCGGCACCGTGGACGTCGACGGGGACGGCTCGCCCGCCTCGGAGGACTGCGACGAGACGGACCCCGAGCGCTACCCCGGCAACACCGAGACCTGCAACATGGTCGACGACGACTGCAACGAGATGGTCGACGACGGCGATCCCGCGGTGCTCTGCGAGAGCAACCCGGGCGGCGGCATCTGCATCGACGGCTCGTGCGGCTGCCCCGCGGGCACCTACGACCTCGACCGCAGCGTGCCCGGCTGCGAGTGCGTGGCCGCGCCTCCGCTGGAGCAGGGGACCTCGTGCGAGGCGGCCGTCGACCTCGGCACGCTCGACGACAGCGGCCAGATGATCACGGTCAGCGGCAACGTCATGCCCGACGATCGCGAGGTCTGGTATCGCTTCCGCGGCGTCGACAACACCGACACCGCCTGCGACAACTACCATGTCCGCGCGCACTTCCTGACCAACCCGACCGACACCTTCGAGCTGACGGTGGCGAGGGGCGACTGCGCGACCATCGAGTGCGGTGACATGGGCTTCACCGACTACAACTGGGCCACCGACTTCCGCCAGACGCTGGCCGGGACGCTCACCGGCCAGTGCCCCTGCGCGGCCGCCGGCTCGACGCCCGCGACGGACGTGAGCGTCTGCACCGACGACAGCGCCGACTACTACATGCGCGTCCGCCGTCGCGCCGGCTCCACGCTCAGCTGCGAGAGCTACACGATCGAGCTCAGCAACGGCGTCTACGACAGCCCCTGATCGAGCGCCCCGGCCTCCGAGACGCCCGAGAACCACGGTGCGCGCCGTGACCGCGGGTTCACGTCGCCGCGAGCCCGCAGCGCCGCCAGCTCCCGCCAGGGCGTCGTGGCACGGCGTTCGCTGTGCTCTCGCGCATGGTGCGCCGCCTCCTCTTCGCCCTCACCGCCTTCGGGCTCCTCGTCATCGCGGCGCCGGCCTCGACCCGCGCCGACACGGGGCACGTCGGCATGCTCGGCGGCGTCGCGGTCGTCGACGAGTCGGGCGAGACGCAGTGGCGGCCGCACGCGCGCACCGAGATCGGGTTCCGGCTCTGGGGCCCGTTCGAGCTGGGCGGCTTCCTGCAGCTGACGACGCTCGGGTTCCCCATGGAGATGGCCTCGTTCGGCGGCGGCCTCTTCGTGCAGCTCCGGCCCGACACCGCGCTCTTCGGGTTCGTGCCCTACCTGGAGGGGTCGGGGAGCCGGGTGACGCTCCCCGTCGCGGACGGGCGCGTGGACGCCTGGGGCGTGAGCGCGGGCGGAGGGCTCGGCTACGAGGTCGGCGCGGGCGTGGTGATCGAGGCGCGCGTCCTGCACCACTGGTACTTCGACCTGCCCGGCAACAGCCCCTCCGGGACGGGCGAAGTCGGGGTGGACGGCTGGAGCCTCACCGCCGGCGTCACGTACCGGATGCCGTGAGCCCCGCGGGCAGGACCGGCTCGAGCATCGCGTAGCCGTGCGCCCGCACCTGGTTGATGTGCGCGCCCTCGCAGGTCGCGTCGTGCACGCACTGGCGACAGCGGAGCGACTTGCTGCGGTAGTGCGCGAGGATGTAGCGCTTCGCGTAGCGGAAGATCTCGAGGCGTCCGTCCGGCCGGGTCATCGCCGCGTCGAACGTCTTCGGCGGCAGACGCGGCGCGCGACCGAGCACGCAGGCCGGCACCCCCTCGACCGGGACCTCGCCCGTGAAGCGCGCCGTGAAGCGCGAGAAGAAGGCCGGCAGATCGAGGTCGTGGTCGCTCGCCTCCGTGAGCCGCTCGTACGTAGGCTGCCGGAGCGCGAGCCGGGCGGGCACCGCGTCGAGCGCCTCGAGCCACGCGCCGGTCTCGCGGGTGAGCAGCACCTCGACCTCGAAGGGCGCGTCGATCGCGAGCAGCGCCTCGGCCTGAGCGACGGTCTTCGCGGTGGCCTTCACCACGGGGAGCGCGCTCTCGCCCAGCCCCGCGTAGTCGTCCAGCTCGAGCTCCAGCGCAGGCGCGTCGTAGCCCTCGAGCGCCGCGCGCGCGTCCTCCACGTCTGCCGCGATCACCCAGAAGCGCTCCACCCCGGCGCGCGCCGCGCGCTCGGCCAGCGGCAGGTGCTCGAGGGTGGCGCCGACGCCCCCGAGCACGGGCAAGCGGGCCTTGCCATCGCTCGGGCGCTCGCGCGCCTTCTTCGCAGACGCCGGGTCGCCGCCGTAGACCGGCCCGAGGCTCGCCTCCCAGCGGGTGTCGAGCCGCAGCCGCGAGAACGTGTGCGCGTGCTGGGTGTGCTGCGCGTCCTCGAGCACGTCGCAGAGCTGCTCGAGGTAGCAGTACTGGCAGCGGTCCGGGTCTCGACAGTCCAGCGGCTCGCCGCGCTCGAGCTGACGCTCGAACTCTTCTTTGCGGCCGCGGACCTCGTCGTTGAGCTTGTAGGGGTCCTGGATGAGGTGCTCGAAGCCCTCGAGGTGCGGCGGCGGGAAGCGGTTCAGCCAGACGTGCACGTCGGGGCGCGTCGAGAACTCGAGCGCCTGCCGCACGTAGGGCGCCGCCTCCTCGAGGTCGTAGAAGAGCACGTCGCGCCCGTCCCGGAAGGCGTTGCCGAAGGGGACCACCTGAAGGAGATCGAACTCGCGCACGCCCCAGCCGTAGAAGGTCTCGAGCATCTCGGGCAGCACCTTGACGTTGCCCCGGTTGATCACGATGTCGACGTTGACGATCGGCCGGCCGTCGTCGAGCGCGCGCCGGAGCCCCGCGCTCTCCTGCTCGAACGCGCCCTTCACGCCGACGAGCGCGTCGTGGATCCGCGCGTTGGGGCCGTGGAGCGAGAAGGTGATCTCCTGCAGGCCGGCCTCGAGGCATCGGTCGAGGAACTCCTGATAGGCGAAGAGCCGCCCGTTGGTGACCGTCTGGATCCGGCGGTAGCCCGCGAGGCGCCCGAGCTTGATGAAGTCCAGGTAGCGCGGGTGGATGGTGGGCTCGCCGCCCGAGAGGATCAGGCGCGTGGCGCCCTTGCGCCTTCCGTCCAGGATCTGCTGCTTGACCTCCTCGGCCGCGCGGTTCTCGCCGTCGTGCACGTCCATGTCGAGGCAGAAGATGCACTTGTTGTTGCAATCGTAGGTGAGGCGCACCCAGTTTCGCTTCTCGTGCGCCGCCGCCTCGTGTTGGGCGACCTTCCCCTCAGCGGCCGTCCCATCAGCGGCCGTCCCGTCGGCGGCCGCGTCACCGGCCCTCGCGTCGGCCACGCCGCTCGCGTGCACTTCTTCGGTGAGCATCGCGCGGATCGTATCGCGCCTCGATAGGCACTACCATGCTCGCGAATGAGTCACGTGCTCGTCGTGCATCCGCCCGTGACCATCGCGCGGGCCTTCATCGACTATCCGTACTTCGCGGATCTGGGCGCGGTGCAGCTCGCGGGCGCCCTGCGCGCGGGCTCCGACGTGACCCTGATCGACGCCTACGCGATGCCGCGGAGCACGCTCTTCTGGCGACGCGACGAGCGCGGTCACCTCGGCGCGCCCGTCGACGACGTGCTGCAGGCGGCGAGCGAGGCGGCCCCCTTCGACGCCGTGGTGGTCTGCGTCACGCCGTTTCACCGCCCGCCGCACCGCGACGACGTGCTCGCCGCGGTCCTGCGCGGGCTGCGCGCGATCGCGCCCGAGGCCTTCCTCCTGCTGGCCGACGCGTACCAGTCCGGCCAGCACTACGTGGAGAGCGACGCGGTGCTCGACGCCTACCCCGAGGCGGACGCGTGGGTGAAGTACGAGGGCGAGCGGACCGTGCCCGCGGTCATCGAGGCGCGCGCCGTCGGCGTGCACCGCGGGGCTCGGCCCGAGCTCGACGCCTTGCCGCTGCCGGCCTGGGATCTCGTGGACCTCGACGCCCACGACCGCTTCCGCGCCCGCGTGGTGGAGCGCTCCGGCCGCGCCGCGTTCCAGTTCCCCATCGACGGCCGCACCCTGCCCGCCGTCACCTCGCGCGGCTGCCCCTTCCGGTGCGCGCACTGCTCGTCCAACCCCGACCGCGTCGGCGACGAGCCCAAGACCCAGCGCCGCTTCTCCGAGGCCTCGCTGCGGGCGCGCGTCGCCCAGCTGGCGGAGCTCGGCGCCACCCGCGTCGCCTTCCTCGACGAGCTGATCAACGTGCGCGCGTCCCACTTCGACGCGGTGCTCGACGCCGTCGAGGCGCACGATCTCGCCTTCGAGGTCCCGAACGGATACCGCGCGGACTACCTGGGCCGCGCGCACCTCGCGCGCATGAAGGGGCGCGTCACCACCGTGAGCGTCAGCGCGGAGAGCGGCGACCAGCGGGTGCTCGACGAGATCGTGGGCAAGCAGCTCGACCTCGAGGACATCGCCCGCGTGGCCGAGGACGCGCACGCCGAGGGCGTGCCGCTGATGGTGCACTGGATCATCGGCATGCCCGGCGAGACCGCGGCGGAGGTGAACCGGACGCTCGAGATGGCGCTCGATCTCTACGATCGCTTCGGCGCCGAGCCGGCCGTGCAGTACGCCACGCCGCTGCCCGGGACGCGCCTCGCGGAGGGGCGCACCCTGCCCGTGGTGGACGACTGGGGGCCCTGCTTCCAGACGACGCCCACCCAGCCCGAGGCCCTCGACGCGGAGACGCTCGAGAAGTTCCGCTGGACCTTCGACAAGCGCCTCGCCGCCTCGCGGGGGCCCGAGAAGCTCATCGTCAACGTCACGTATACTTGCAACAACCACTGCACGTTCTGTGCGGTGGGCACGCGCACGCAGGTCGACGGGCACCCCACGCGCCAGCGCGAGTACCTCGACGCCTACCGCGAGCGCGGGGTGACGATGGTCGACTTCGACGGCGGCGAGCCGACGCTCAACCCGGAGCTGGTCCCGCTGATCAAGCACGCGCGCGCCGTCGGCTACGAGCGCGTCAACGTGACGACGAACGGCCGCCGCTGCGCCTACGACGCCTACGCCAAGGGGCTGGTGACCAGCGGCCTGACCACGCTGCTCTTCAGCGTGCACGGGCCCGACGCGCGCATTCACGCGCAGCAGGTCGGGGTCGCCGAGGCGTTCGCCCAGACCACCGAGGGCGTCCGCCGCTGCCTCGCGCACGCGCCCCCCGGCGTGGAGCTGGGCATGAACGTGACCATCACCAAGGGCAACCACGACAAGCAAGAAGAGATGACGCAGCTGGCGTGGGACCTCGGCCTGCGCTGGCTCAACGTGCAGTTCCTGACCCCGTTCGGGCGCGCCACCAAGTGGGTCGCGCCCGACACGCGGGCCGCGGCCGAGCGGACCATGCGGGTGATCGATCGCTGGAAGGACCGGATGAAGATCCAGGTCATCAACCTGCCCTTCTGCTTCATGCCCGGCTACGAGGCGCACCTCGAGGGCGACCTGGCGAAGCTCGGCCGGCACATGGTCTTCGTGAACAACGAGACGGTGAACCTCGCCGCCTACCTGGCCGAGCGGCGCACGCGCGAGCCCGTCTGCGAGGGCTGCGCGCACGCCTGCTTCTGCGGCGGCTTCTACCAGCTCGACGACGCCCCCGAGCCGCCCTGGCTGATCGCGCCCGAGGACCTGGTGCGCCCGATCCGGCCGGCCTGACGCGCCCGCCTTTCAAGGTTCGGGGAGGCCCGCCGTTGGCTCCTTTCGGGCCCATGACCGCCCCCGCACCGCCAGAGCCGTCGCTCGACGGCCGCCCCGCGCTCCGCGGGGCGATGCGCGCGCCGATCAGCCTCGGGGCGATCGGCTTCGTCGCGGCCGCGGCGGGGACCGGGTTCCTCGCCGCGACCCCCTGGCTCTGGCTCACCCTGGCCGGAGCGGCCGCGTTCGCCTCGTTCTGGGCTCCCCGGCGCGGCGCGCCCCTCGGCTTCGGTCTGACCGCGGCCCTCACGGCGATCGGCCTGGCCCTGGACGCGGACGACGTCACGGTGGCCCTCGCGCACGCGGCGCTCCTCGCGCTCCCGGTCCCCTACCTGGCGCGCTGGCAGCGCCGCCCCGATCGCTGGCTGCTCACCGGCGCCGCGACCGGGGGGCTCGCGTTCGTGTTCCTCTGGCGCGGCGACCTACCCTGGCTCGCCGGGCTGCCGCTCACCGCGGCGCTGGCGAGCGGCGTGCGCTTCGCGTTCCGGGTGGACCGGGAGGCGGCCGCGTACGACGCCGCCCTGGGCGCGGCCCAACGGCGGATCACGACCCTCGAGGAGGACGCGCTCGTGCTCGCGGAGGCCGCCGCGGGCGCGGCGCACGCCAAGGCCGAGTTCGTGGCCAACGTCAGCCACGAGGTGCGCACGCCGATGAACGCCGTGATGGGGATGACCGGGCTCCTGCTCGGTACGTCGCTGGACGCCGAGCAGCGCGGCTACGCGCGCACCGTCCGCACCGCGACCGAGCAGCTCCTCGCCATCGTCAACGAGATCCTCGACTTCTCGGCCATCGAGTCGGGGCGGCTCGAGCTCGAGCGCTCGGAGCTGGAGATCGCGGCCCTGCTCGGAGAGGTGGTCGACCTCTTCGCGGACCCCGCGCGCGAGCAGGACCTCATCCTGGCCGCGTGGAGCGAGGCGGACGTCCCGGCGCGCGTGTTCGGAGACTCCGGCCGCCTCCGCCACGTGCTCGTCAACCTGGTGGGCAACGCCCTGAAGTTCACCACCCACGGCGAGATCACGCTGTCGGTGACCCGGGGGGATCGCCCCGAGGTGCTGCGCTTCGAGGTGCGAGACACCGGCTGCGGCATCCCCCAGGGCCGCATCGAGGCGCTCTTCGCGCCCTTCGTGCAGGGCGACGCCTCGAGCCGCAAGCGCTTCGCGGGCACCGGCCTGGGCCTCGCCGTCGCGCGCCGCCTGACCGCGCTGATGGGCGGCGCGATGGGGGCCGAGAGCGACGTCGGTGAGGGCTCGCTCTTCTGGTTCACCGCGCGACTCCCGGAGGAGCGCTCCGAGACGCGACCGCCGCTCGAGGGCCGTGAGATCCGCGTCGCCGTGCGCGGCACGGCGGCGCTCGCCTTGTCGCACCACGTCGCGTGGCTCGGAGGCGACGCCCGACTCGTCCCGCCCGAATCGATCGATCCCGACGACCCCACGCCGACGCTCGTCGCGAGGGACACCCTCGACGCGCGGCGCGACGTTCGCGCGACCGCGATCCCGATCGACGTGTGCACCCTGCACCCCGAGGAGACGCGCCGGGCCCTGGCCTCTCTCTTCGAAGCCGAGCGCGCCTCGGGCGACACCCCTCCGCTGCGCCGGGGGCGCGTGCTGGTGGTGGAGGACAACGCCGTCAACCAGCGCGTGGCGGTGCGCATGCTCGAGCGCCTGGGTCTGCACGCCGACGTCGCGGCCAACGGCTTCGAGGCGCTGCGGGCGACGGAGCAGGTCCCCTACGACCTGGTCCTGATGGACTGCCAGATGCCGGAGATGGACGGCTTCGAGGCGACCGCCACCTTGCGCCTCCGCGAGGTGGGCCAGCCTCGACACACGGTGATCGCGGCGATGACGGCGAACGCGATGGCGGGGGATCGCGAGCGCTGCCTGGCCGCGGGGATGGACGACTACCTGAGCAAGCCCGTGGAGGAGCGCTCCCTCGTCACGCTCCTCGAGCGCTGGTTGCCGGACGCGCACATCGAGGCGCCCACGAGATCGGGAACCATGAACGTACAGACCACGACCCGCGCCATCGCCCCGCCCGCGCTCGACCCCGACGCGCTCGCGGAGCTGATGATGTTGCTCTCGGAGGTGGGAGCCGAAGCGCTGATGGACATCTTCGAGCTCTATCTCGACGACGCGCCGGAGAAGGTGGCGCGCATTCGAGAGCTGGCCGGCGCGCAGGATCACGTCACGCTCGCGCGCGCGGCCCACGCGCTGTGCGGGAGCAGCGCGAGCATCGGCGCGCGGCACCTCTCGGAGCTCTGCCGGACCCTGGAGAACGCCCCGATGGACGCGGATCACGCCACGATGGTCGACGCCATCGAGAGCGAGAGCCACCGCGTGCGCGAGGCGATCGAGGCGCAGATCGCCGAGCTGCGCTCGTCGGCCGCGTAGCGAATCAGTAGCTACGGCCAGAGCCAGGCGGCGCCGCGGACCCCGCTGCTGTCGCCGTGCGTGGGCGGGACGAGCCGCGTGCGCACCTCGTCGCTGAAGACCCACCGACCCCAGCGGGCGGGGATGGCCTCGTAGAGGTGTGCCATGCGCCCGACGCCTCCACCGAGCACGACGACGTGCGGGTCCAGCACGTTGATGACCATCGCCAGCGAGCGCGCGAAGCGATCGGCGTGACGCTCCAGCGTGGCTCGCGCCCCGGCGTCGCCCGCCGCCGCGCGCTCGGCGATCGCCGGGCCGTCGAGCGACTCCCCGGTCGCGCGCGCGTGGTCGGCCGCCAGCCCCGGGCCCGAGATCCACGTCTCGACGCAGCCGCGCAGGCCGCAGTAGCAGGCCGGCCCGGGGAGCTCGTCCGCGTCGGGCCACGGCAGCGCGTCGTGGCCCCACTCCCCCGCGATCGCGTTCGGCCCAGCGAGCAACCTGCCGTTTATGACCACCCCGGCGCCCGTGCCCGTGCCGGCGATGACGCCGAACACCGTCGGCGCCCCGGCCGCGGCGCCGTCGCTCGCCTCCGACAGCGCGAAGCAGTCGGCGTCGTTGGCCATCCGGACCTCGCGGCCGAGGGCCGTCGCGAGATCACGGTCGAGCGGGCGCCCGTTCAGGCAGGTGGTGTTCGAGTTGCGGAGCCGCCCGGTCGCGGGGGAGATGGCGCCTGGCGCGCCGACGCCGACCGTGCCCTCCCGCCCGAGCTCCGACTCGACGGCGCGCACGAGCCCGACGACCGCTCGGACGATCGCGTCGTACCCCTCGGCGGCCGGGGTCGGGACGCGACGGCGCGCGCGCGCCTCGCCGCCCTCGAGCGCGATGGCCTCGATCTTCGTGCCGCCGAGATCGACGCCGATCCTCACGGCAGCACCTCCAGGCGCGTCGGCTGCACGCTCGACGGCGCGCCGCGCGCGGCCGCGATCTCGGCGTCGCCGTACACCTCGAGGTAGTCGGGCCGGACGCCGCGACAGCGGGCCCGGTCGGCGCAACCTTCGCAGGCGGGCACATGAACCTGCGGCGTGAGCTTGCTGCCCTCGAGGTCGAAGAGATCATCGGGGGTGAGCACGCGGACGCGCTCCGCCGCCGGATCGTGCGCCCGATCCGCGTACGCCCCCAGCAGGCACCGTGGGAGGTGCAGCGAGCGCAGCGTCACGCCGAGCGCGTCGCCGACGTCGAACGCCTCGGCCATCACCTCCGCCACCCGCGTCATGCGGGGCAGCGACGCGATGGCGTCCCGGTTGCCGTCGGTGAGCGAGACCAGCCAGAGATCCGCGCGCCGCACGCCGCGCGCCTCGAGCCACCGGATGGCGTCCGGGAGGCGAGGCAAGGTGTCCGCTTTCAAGATCACGTCGGCCACGGGATCGAGGCCCGCCGCGGCGACGTGGCCGAGCCCCGCCACCATCGCGTCATAGGTGCCTGCGCGCCGGACGAGGGCCTCGTAGGGCTCACGCAGGTGCGTGTGGATGGAGACGTGGAACGTCGTGGCCCCCGCCTCCACGAGCCGCTCGAGGTTGGGGCGATGGGCGAACAGGAGCCCGTTCGACTGCACCTTGATGTCGCGGTAGCCGACCTGTCGCGCGGCCCTCACGAGCCCGAGCAGGTCGGTCCGGATGGTGGGCTCGCCGCCCGTGAAGCTCACGCGGTCGAAGCCCTCGGCGACGGCGGACTTCAGCGCGTCGAGCACGCGGCGGGTCGAGAGCGCGCGCCGACGCATCTCGGGCGTGATGGTGCAGTAGTCACACGCGAGGTTGCAGTCGTAGCCCAGGATGACGTCGAGGAGCGCCATGCCTCCGGAGCTTACCGTGGATGCGCGACCTTGACCGTGGCGCCGTGCCACCGATACCCTTCCCGTGCACGGAGGGCATGGGTTGAGCGTCGACGAGAACGAGCGGTTGGGACGGCGTGATGCGCTCTTGGGTATCGCCGCGACGATCTCCACCGTAGCGGTGGCGGGCGCGAGCGTCGGAGTCGGCCTCGGCAGCGCTCGAGCGGACGACCGCGCAGAGGCGGAGGCCTCCTCACCTCCCCCCGCCCAACCCGACCCTCTCCACGGCCTGCGGCAGCCCGACGAGGCGGTCCGCGCCCTCTTCGGCGACCTGCGGGGACGCGTGATCGAGGGCCACTGGCGAGTCGAGGCGGTGCACGCGGTCCGCGCCGGCGCCATCCCGGTGGTGCTCTCCATTCGCACCGGCGCGCGCTTCGCGGCGGAGGTCTTCCGCTGGGATGCGAGCGACCCGGAGCCGATCGGCCGCGCCGAGGGGCTCGCGCTGTACCTGGTCAACGGGGGCGACGGCCAGACCGCGACGGACGAGATGGCGGGGCTGGGCGTGCGCGCGCTCGGCCGGGCGCTCGACGCCCGGCTCGCGGAAGGCGCGTCGATCCCGCAGGGTCTGAGCACCCTCGGGGAGCGGTCCCGCGAGCACCCAGGCGGTGCGTTCCATGTGCCGACCTGATTCGGGCCGACCTGACTCGGGCCGGCCTGACACGGGCCGACCTGACGCTGGCCGACCTGTCCGGCTCGCCTGACGCGATGCCGGACGCCATCGAGCCGTCGCACGTCGCCCACCCGTCGGACGTCGCCGCGCGCGCTCAGCAGGGGGCGACGGCGCTCACCGTGTCGCTCTACGGGGCGCGGCCGCCGATCCACGACTTCCACGCGGGAGAGGGTGACTTCGCCCGCGCCCTGGCGACGATCTCGGCCGTCCGCGCTCACGGGCTGCGCGCCGTGGTCTGGACCGAGGTGACGCGCAGCAACGCACGCAGCCTGCGCGAGCTGCCGAGCCTGCTCCGAGCGCGGGGCGTCGCGCGGTGGGTGCTCGCCTGGCCGCGCGCGGAGGGCGCGGGCTTCACCTCCACCGTGCCGCGCTTCGGGCTCGCGGTCCCACCCACGCTCGCGGCCGTGAAGGCGGCGCGCGCCCTCGGCATCGACGTGCGCCTCGTCGGCTTCCCGCGCTGCGTGCTCGGCCCGTACTCCGAGCTGGCGGGCTCCGGCGGCGCCCAGCGCAGCTTCGACGCGCCGTGCGAGCGCTGCGGCGTCCGCGTGAAGTGCGCGGGCGTGGACGCCGCCTACCTCGCGCGCTTCGGCCCCGGGGAGCTGCACGCCATCGACGCGAAGCCCGAGGACGACGCTCCGCTGCGCGTCCTCCTGGTCGGCAGCGGGGGGCGCGCGCGGCGGCTCGCCGAGCGCCTCGGAGAGGTCTCCGGCCTCGCGCTGGTCGGCGTCACGTCGCCCAGCGCGGGCGGCGGAGGCTGGTGGGGCGCGGTCTCCGCGTTCGCCGAGCTGGACGAGGCGCTCGAGGCGACCCGACCCGACGCCGCCATCGTCGCCTGCGCGACGCCCGCGCATCGCGCCGCGGCCGAGGCCTGCGCGGCCCGGAGCGTCCCGGTCCTGCTCGAGAAGCCGGTCACGGCCCGCCCCGAGGACGCCGAAGCGCTCGCGGGCGCCTGGATCAGCTGCGCTCTGCAGGAGCTGTTCGAGCCCGGCCTGGCGCCGCTGCTCACCCGCGAGGGGGCGCTCCGCTGGAGCCGCCGCGTGCCCGCGGAGTCGCCCGACGCGCCGAGCTCGTGGCACCGGGGCGCGCTCTTCGAGACCCTTCACCACGCGCTCACCCTCCCCTGCGCGGCGCGAGGACCGGTCGAGGAGGTGCTGAGCGCGACCTTCGAGGGCGAGCGGCGACCGACCCGGGTCGCGGCGCGCCTCCGCCACGCACGGGGCGAGACCGAGATCGACCTGGACTTCGACAGCCCCGTGGACGTGGCCCAGTTTTTTTCGGGGGGGCTCGAGTGGCGCCGCGAGGGCCGGTCGATCACCCGCGAAGGCGCCCCCTTCGAGCGCGGCGGGGCGGCCGAGACCGAGATGCTCAGGGCATTCCAACACGCTGTGATCCATGGAGAATCTCCCCCCGTGCCGCTCGCGCTGGGGGTCGACGTGTTGCGCGCCACGGGGCGCCTGCTCGAGGCGCTTCTGGAGGCGGGCGCGCCCCTCGAGCCGGGCGATCGACCCAAGCAATCGTCGGTTCACACGTACCCAACGGAGGGCTCGCGCCGATGAGGTAGCCAGCCGGACGGAAAAGGCCGGCCCCGCGCGTTGCCGAACGACCCGCGATTCCGTACCGTTGTCTCGGAGATTTTCGATGGAGAACCACGCCCTTCAGCCCGCCGCGCCGCCGCAGGACCCCCGCCTCGGGATGGTCTTGCAGGAGCGCTACCGGATCGTGCGCAAGCTCGGCGACGGCGGCATGGGCGCCGTCTACGAGGGCGAGCACGTCCTGATCAAGCGGCGGGTGGCCATCAAGGTCCTCCACGCTCAGTTCGCGCAGAACCCCGAGATCGTCGCGCGCTTCCAGCGTGAGGCCGAGGCGGCGACCTCGATCGGGCACCCGAACATCATCGAGGTCACGGACATGGGCCGCTTCCCGGACGGGACGGCCTACATGGTGCTCGAGTTCCTCGAGGGGCGGGACTGGTCGCACGACATCGAGTCGGCGGGCCCGCAGCCGCTCGGCAAGGTGGTGCACATCCTCACCCAGGTCTGCGACGCGCTCACCGCCGCGCACGCCAAGGGCATCGTGCACCGCGACCTCAAGCCCGAGAACATCTTCCTCATCGAGCGGCGCAACGATCCGAACTTCGCCAAGGTGCTCGACTTCGGCATCTCGAAGATCGCCGACGCGCAGGGCCAGGATCGCTCGCTGACCCAGACCGGCACCGCGCTGGGCACGCCGTACTACATGGCGCCCGAGCAGTGTCAGGGGAAGCGCGACATCGATCACCGCGCCGACATCTACTCGCTCGGCGTCATCCTCTTCCAGGCCCTCACCGCGCAGTACCCCTTCGACGACGAGTCCTACCCGATGCTCGTCCTCAAGATCTGCACCGAGCCGCCGCCCTCGCTCGCGCACTACCGGCCCGACGTGCCGCAGGAGCTGCAGCAGATCGTCAACCGGATGCTCGCGAAGGACCGCGACCACCGCTACCAGAGCGTGGCGGAGATCAAGGACGCGCTGGCCCCGTTCATGGCCATGAACGACGCGCCCGTGGTCGCGACGGACGCGCCGAGCACCTCGAGCCGCGGCCCGTCCGTGCTCTCCGGCGGCGCGATGACGCCCACCGGCACCGCCTACCTGCCCAACACCCCCGCGCCCGGCTCGCTCGGCGCGACCGGCACGCCCTACCCGCAGGAGGAGCGCAAGAAGGGCGGCATGGCCGCGCTCCTCGCCGTGCTCCTCCTCGTGGGCCTGCTCACCGTGGCGGGCATCGGCGTCGGCACCTGGCTCGCGCTACAGGACGACGGCGGGTCGGCCACGGCCGGCGACACGACCGACCCCATCGGCGACGTGGCCGCCAACCCGCCCGATGAGCTCACCGAGGAGGAGGAGCCTCCTCCCACGCCCCAGGGTCCCGACGTGACCCAGGTGGCGGCCGGTCAGGAGACGGTCCACATCGTCGTGAACGTCGAGGGCCCCGACGACGCGAGGCTGTACATCGATGGCAACCTCGTGGGCAACGGCTACGACGGGGAGGTCCAGAAGGACGCCGATCCCGCCGAGGGAGAGGAACCAACCCTCCACACCATCGAGGCGCGCGCGCCCGGCTGGCAGACAGCCCGCCAGCAGACGACGTTCCGGATGAACAACCGGATCACGCTGGAGATGCGCCCGGAGGAGGAGGCGCGCCCCGTCCACGCAACACGAACCAGAGGCTCGCGGCGTCAGGCCCCGCCCCCAGAGCCTCCTCAGGTTCGTTCCCTGGGCGGCGAGACGGGAGCCGAAACGTCGGCCGGACCCCGAACGGGTGGAGCGACGGCTCCCCCCCCTGCTCGAACCGAGCGGGACCGTCCAGACCCGATCGACGGCCCGACCATCTTCGAACCCAGACCACCGCCCCCCACGAAGAACAACGACCGGATCCTCTCGCCCTTCTGAGCTCAAGCGAGGGGCGCGTTCGCCCGATGGGTGGGGTGATGCAACACCCCGCTCCCTTCGCGCCCGGCCTCCACGCCGGATGGTGCAACTACCTCGACGCCGCGCACGACGCGGGGCTCGTCGAGGGCTTCAGCTACGCGCAGCTCTGGCGCGCGCTGGGGGCGGACGCCGCGCGGCCGCCGGACCCGGACAGCTTCGTCGAGGTGATGCACGCCTGGTACGACGCGGGCGGCGACCCGGAGATGTCGCTCGGGCGGCGGCGCGGCGATGGGTACGCGGCGGTGCGCCTGGGCGAGCCGATGAACGCGATGGCGTGGCTGGCCCGGCTCGTCGGCGCGGCGCCGGTGCTCGCGGGCGTCACGGTGGACCGCCGGCCCTTCCCCGCGCTTCGCCGGGACGCGCGCCTCGAGCGGCTCGACGTCGAGGGTGGCTGGGTGCAGCTGGTGGACGTGGTCGACGCGGCCAACGCGCTGCTCGCCTCCCGCTCGGACGAGCGCTTCGTGCCGCTGCTCGTCAGCTTCGAGCGCGAGGCGTACCTGCGCCTGGACTGGGCCCGCGCGGCCCTGCTCGACCAGCACCAGCTCCTCGAGATGGAGTGGGAGCGCAGCTTCGACGACGCCCCCTTCGCGCGCGCCGCCTGAGGTCACTCGGGGATCGCGGCGACCACGACCGTGTGGTTGTGGTAGCCGTCGAGCTTGTCCTTCACCCGCGCCACCTCGCCGTAGCTGAGGAAGCCGGCCAGCGGCACCCCGCGCCCGAACACGTCGACGATGGCGCGGATCTCCTCGGGGTAGCGCTCGCCGAGGATCGTCCCCCGCGTGACGCAGCTGAAGAGCAGCACGCCCGCGGCGGGCCCGTCGAGCGCCGCGCGGGCTCGCTCCGCGGCTCCGCGCGCGGCCGCGATCAGCCCGAGCGGCTCCCCCCGGACGACGGCCACGCTCGCCCCCTCGGGCACCTCCCCCGCGTAGCGAACCCCGCCGTCGGCGGTGAGCCCGATGCCGGCGCGGACGCGCACGATGTCGTCGAAGAAGTAGATCCCGAGCTCGTTCTGGACGAGATAGGCGCCCGGGGCGGCCGGGTCGAAGGCGTCACCGCGGGCCCGCGCGTACTCCGCGAACACCGCGAGCGCCGGCTGCTCGTCGAGCTCGTACACCACGTTGCCGACCGACCGCGTCACGGTCATGCGATCGGACGACGGCGTCACGCCCTGCCCGATGCCCACCCCCCAGCCGCGACTGGAGGCCACGTGGAGCGCGGTCACCCCACCCTCCAGGGCGGACTCCCCCGTCCCCACGAACGTCCCCACGAACGTCCGGGCGAGCGCGCCGTCATCGCCCGCGCCCGCGCCGACGAGGGTCTGGTGGCCTGGGACGACGCGACGGATCTCGGCGATGAGGGCCTCGAACCCGGGGTGGAGGCCGTCTCCGAGGAGCAGCGACGCCAGGTGCGTGCGGCCAGCGCCGCGCTCGCCCTCGAGCAGCGCCGCGCACCGGGCCGCGAGCTCTTTGGCGATCCCGTTGGCGGCCCCCTGCAGCGGCCGCACCGCGTCGAGCCGATGGGACGCGTCCCCCCAGCCGATCAGAAAGGTCGAGACCCCACCCTGGGTGAGCCCCAGCTCGGTGATCTCCCCCGCCGTGGTGCACCCGAGCCAGTCGATCCCGGCCAGCCGCTTGCGCGCCGCACGGAGCGCGCGCGCCAGATCGTGGACCGGGGAGACGAAGAGCAGCCCGAGCGTGGGGCGGGTCTCACCGAGCCGAGGGCGCGCGTCGTCGATCGCCTGCTCGACCGCCTCGACGGTGTCGGCCGCCGTCGCGCTCCCGCTCCCACAGATCGTACCCATCGCCTCCCCCAGGGTACGGCGCGGCTCCGGGTTCGGCTACGGCGTGGGCGGCCGCGTCCCGTTGAAGGCCTGCGTGTTCCGACAGGTGTCCAGCTCCCCGCAGTCGGCGTGCATGTTCGTCAGGGGCACCCACGTGATCGTGCCCTCGAGGAGGTCTCCGCTCGCGGTCGCGTCCACGTCGAGGCGCCACTCGTAGGTGCACATGCCCGACCGATACGTGATGTCGCCGATGAGCGCGGCCGTGACCGCGCTGCCCGCGACCTCGCCCGTGAACATCGTGTCTCCCACCGTGCGCCCCAGGAAGAAGCCGGTGGTGCCGCCCACATCCATCACCACGCCGCCCTCTGGATCCTGGGTGACCCGGAGGTCGATGCCGTCGGCGGTGCCGCCCTCCTCCCAGAGATCCGGGGTCGGACAGCCGCGCGCGCCGTTGGTCACCGTGATGGAGTAGTCACCGGAGACGTCGGCGCTGGCGCAGCCGGCGAGGAGCGCGAAGAGGGGGATGCACGGGCGGATGTCGAGGCGCATCGCGCGAGGGTAGTGCGGAGATCTGACCGATAGAAGGGGAGATGGCGCTGGACCGGCGCTGCAGGGCAAGGCGCGCCGACGAGTCGATGCACCGCATCGGCGAGGAAGCGCAACGCCGCCCTGGAGCGTCGGGACAAGCCAGGTCCCTTCTACCGGGATGGATCTCGCACCAGCTCGACCGCGGCCCGAGGGCCGGCGCTTCCGCCGCGCGATCCGACGTGGCAGCCTGCGGCTGTGGCGCTCCCTCCCCTGCTCCTGGCGGCTCATGGCGACGGCGCCCGGCGCTGGGCCGAGGTGGCGAAGCGCTCGCGTCAGGTCGAGCTGCTCGCGGCGATCGATCTGGCCGCCGGGGGGGTCGAGGGGATCGAGGAGGTGCTCGCGGCGCGCCCCGACGCGGCCATCGCGGTCTGGGCCGCGGGCCCGCGCGAGGCGGCGCGCGTGGCCGAGCACCTGAAGGCCCACCCGGGCCCCGCGCTCCTCCACCCACCGCCCGCTCGCCCCCCGCCGGGCGACCACCTCCAGCTGGTCCACGGCTGGCTCACCCTCTCCGGCGTCGGCGCGCTCGAGCGGCTCTTCTCGTCTCGCGGCGTCGAGTCGGTGCGCCTGGAGGTGCGCGGCCTGCCCGAAGGCGCCGCGCCGGGCATCACCGAAGCATTGCAACACGCCATGACCGTCGTCCGGCGCTTCGGGCGCGACGTCGCGGTGGAGAGCGCGGTGCTCGCGACCGAGCACGAGCTGTCGGTGGAGCTCACCGTCGACGGCCGGCCCTGGCACGTGAAGGTGGCCGTGCGGGGTCGGGAGCTCGACCTCGTCGTGCGCACGCGCGAGGGCGAGTACGGCTGGGCGAGCGATGGGGTGAGCGAGACGCTGCGCCGCCCGCGGGCGGAGCCGCGCGCCATCCCCGCGCTCCCGTGGGAGGAGCGGTGCCTGCGGCAGATCACGCACCCGGTGAAGGGGTGCACGCTGGCCGACGCGCGCGAGGTGACCCGGCTCGTGGACGAAGTGGAGCTGCAGCTCGGCCGGCGGCTTCCGCCCGATCACGTGATCCCGCGCGGGAGCGGGCTGGCCGCGCTCGGGCTGCGAGGCGAGGTGCCCGACGCCGCCCCGCTCGCGCCCACCGCGCCGCCCACCCCCACCCTGCGGCCGTCCACCTCGCTCGGGTTCGACGCGTTCGCCTACATGCACGGCCTGCTCCCGGCGGTGCGCGTCACGGTCGCGCCGCAGGACGAGGCGAAGGTCCGCGAGGCGCTCCCGGGCACGGTGCTGCGACGAGAGCGCCGACCCGACGCGGGGCCTCCCGGGGAGCCGCGCGTGACGCTGTGCGCCGCGCGCGAGCCAGAGGCCGCCCGAGCGCTCGCTCGCCTCCAGGAGCCCACGTCGACCGACGCGCTGACCCGGCTCGGCGCCCTGCTCGGACACCCCGCGTGCTGCGTCCAGGCGTTCGCGGCGCAGGTCGACCGGGCCGACGCCAGCTTCAACCGGCTGGCGGTCGCGACGCGCACCTCCGCGGGGCCCGGCCCGTGGCCCGCCGTGCTCGACGACACCGCCCTGAGGTTGCTCCCCCACTTCCCCTGCACCTACCGCTGCGAGCGCAGCAAGGAGCGCGCGATGGCGCTGCTGCGCGTGCTGGCCGACGAAGCACCCGCGCTCCACACGCGCGTCTCCGACTACCTGGGCGGGCCGGTCCTCTACTTCGACCAGGGCCGGCAGCTCCGCTTTCGCGGACACGTCGACGCCATGGCCATTCGCTACGAGGCCGTGTTCCTCCCGTGGCACGCGGACGACGCCTTCGCGCGGCTGGCCGGCGCGGTGGCCCAGGGCGACCGGCTGGTGCTCGGCGCCGACCACCTCAGCGTGTACGCGGCGGGCGAGCGGCTCTTCTCCCTGGACCGCACCGACCCGGGCCTGGGCCTCGTCTTCCCGTTCGGCGCGTTCGCTACGTGACGGGCGCCATCTCGTCCCAGCCGAAGCGCGAGAGGTAGTTGGCCCAGACGCCCTCGCACACGGAGTCGTACTTGCAGTCGCGGCAGGCGTCGCGTTTGACCCGCACCTCCGCGTCGAGGTCGGCGCGGCGGATCTGCACGAGGTCCCCGTCCGGCCCGGTGCGCGGCCCCTCTCGCTCGGCGCGGAGCGTGACGTCGTGGCTGCCGAGGTCCGGCGGCTCGTAGTGGGCGTAGCTCTCGACGTAGCCCCGGTTGAAGTCGGGCAGGCCTTCGGTCGTGCAGAGCGGGATGTCGACGAAGAACGCCATCACCCGCGACTCGCGCTCACGCTGCTCGGCCACGAACGCGCGCGCCTGCGCGGCGATGTCCGTGTACCGAGGGAAGATCTTCTCGAAGTACGTGTCGGCGCGGCCGTTGGCCTGCATCACGTTGAAGACCACCTGCTGGACCCCGAGCCCGCGCAGGAAGCGGTAGATGTCGCCGATCTCCGGCAGGTTGCGCTTGGTGACCACGGTCGACGTGTGCAGCTCGACCCCGCGCGGCAGGTAGCGGGCCACGGTGCGGATCCCGTCGACGGTCTGCGCGAACGAGCCGGGGGTGCGGGTCAGCCCCTCGTGGAGCTTCTCCGTGTGGCCGTGGATGCTGACGTAGAAGCGGCGCATCCCGGCCGCGAGCAGCTTCCGCGTGTAGCGGTCGTAGCTCAGCGCCCGGCCGTTGGTCATCACGCTCACCCGACGCGCGCCCGCGTCCTTGGCCATCTTGGTCCACTTGGGCAGCGACGGATTCGTCGTCGGCTCGCCGCTCGTGAAGCAGATCTCCTCCGCGCCCGGGTTCTGCTCGAGGATCCAGCGGACGAGCGCGTCGTCGGTGCGCGCGTTGGTGACCTTCCGGCCCTCGCGGTCCTCCTCCATGCAGAAGATGCAGTTGTTGTTGCACACCTGCCCGGTGAGCACGTGGACGCGCTCGCGCTTCTCCGCGATGCGCTCGCGGATGTCCGTCCGCGCGTCGGGCGCGCCGGCGCTCACCAGCTGCCGTGGCTGCCGTGGCTGCCGTGCGACCCGTGGCTGCCGTGGCTGCCGTGACTGCCATGCGAGCCGTGGCTGCCGTGGCTGCCGTGCGAGCCGTGGCTGCCATGGCTGCCGTGCGAGCCGTGGCTGCCGTGCGAGCAGTGCTGGCCGGGAGGTGCGGTTCCGTCGCCCGGCGCGAAGCCGTTCTCGTCCGCGTTGGCGCGAGCCCGCTCGGAGATCTCTCGCTGGTCCGCGTCGAGCACGCCCGCAGCGTCACGCGTGAAGCTCGGCAGCTCCTCGAGGTCGTCCGACTGGTTCTGGTCCTCGGCCATCTACCACTCCCGTCCGCGAGCTTAGCGCGACCTTGGGGAAGCTGTCACGCCGTTGGACCCGATGCGTGACCTCGACCGCTGGGGGAGCCCCCAGGGCGCGTCGGCGGAGGCGAAGCCGAGGTCTCGGCCGAAGTCCCCTCCCAGGGTCCTGACGAGCCACGACGCGTTCAGCGGAGCGTCGGTGGCGGCGTAGACCGACTCGGGGGACCCGCGGGAGAGCCCGCCGAAGAGCACGCCCACCACCGCCTCCGCGCCGCCGTGTCGGAGCAGGGCCGGGCCCCCCGAGTCGCCGATCCGGGTCCTGGGTCCGCCCGGCGAAGCGGGCGCGGTGACGAAGGTGGCCCCGTCGTGGGCGACGATCTGGTTGGGCCCGGAGAGCCGCTCCAGCGTCCCGACCAAGGCCGGTCGACGATGCCAGCCCACCAGACGGACCGTGCGCGCGTGCCACCAGGCCGGTGAGAGCGACGGCGGCGCGAGCAGCACGGGGAGCGGTCGCGCGGCGGTGACGGGGCGCTCGAGGCGCAGCACGGCGAGGTCGTGGGCGGGGCGCGTCCCGCTCCCTGCTGGTCCGGCTCCGCATGACGTGGGGCGATCGTAGGCGAGCGGGTGCACGGCGCATCGCGTGACCGCGACTCGCTCCCGCCCTCCGACCCAGACGGACCATGGGCTGCGCTCCTCCACGCAGTGCGCCGCGGTCAGCACCGCGTCGCGGGCGATCAGCGTCCCGGTGCACTCGCTGGAAACGAACACCACGGCCGCGTCCGAGCTCGCCTCGCCGAGCGGATGAGCGAGCCCGCTGCCCGCCAACGGATGCCCGCAAGCCGACAGGAGCGTGGCCGCGAGCGCGGCTGCGATCGAGGGCATGGCCGTGAGACGCGCGAGCGCCCTGGACGATCCGTCAGCCCTCGGGGGCGTGCAGGAAGTGCTCGCGAGCGCGGATGGTCGTCCAGCGGTCGAAGGCCTCGAGCACGTGAGGCTCCGCGTCGGCCAGCTTCTCGAAGAGGTAGTCCTGGATGCCCTTGTGGACCGCGCAGATGTTCGACTCGCGCATCCGACCGAAGACGCTGCCCTGCGTCTTGTGGTTGTGGGTGGTCTGGATGCCGCAGTACGGATTGTACGTGCACGACACGCAGTCGGGCTGGCTGTCCAGGTTCGACGCGATCACCATCGCGCGCACGGTCGGGTGGCCGACGATGTCCCGGTACTTCGACTCCGCGACGTGCCCGAGCCGGAAGGTCTGGTCCCCCTGCGCGGCCAGCATCCGGCCCTCGTCGCAGGTGTAGACGCTGCCGTCGTAGCTGTAGGCGAGCTGCCCGATGCCGGCCCCCGCGGGGCTGCGGATGTCGAGGAAGTTCGGGTCCTCGCCGCGCAGGATCTTGGTGAGGAAGATCGCGCCGAAGCGCTCGATCATCTGCACGCCCTGGCGGTTCTTCTCCAGGATGTAGTCCGTCGCGTTCCGATAGAAGTCGAGGTACGCCGCGCGCGGGTACTCGACCGTCTTCTTCGTCTTGCCCGCGAAGCCGAAGGGATCGATCGGCCGCAGGAAGAGCGCGCGGCAGCCGAGGTCGGCGTAGGTGTCGACGATCTCCTTCCAGCGCGGCAGCGCGGCGCGGGTCGTCGTGAGCAGGGCCTCCACGTGATAGAGCGTCGGGTCGAGCCCGCGGTCCGTGTAGGCCTGGTTGATCTTCGGGATCCAGTGCGAGACCGCGTCGTAGCTCGAGAGCGTCGGCAGCTTGCGCTGCTTGTCGTGCAGCTCCTTCGGCCCGTCGATGCTCGTGCAGATCTGGACCTTGTGGTCGAGGAGGAAGTCGAGCTTCTCGTCGTCCATCAGCGCCAGGTTGGTCACGAGGGTGAACTCGAGGGTCTTGCCGATCGCCTCGTTCTTCTCCTTGGCGTAGTGGACGATGTGCTTCAGCACCTCGAAGTTCACCAGCGGCTCGCCGCCCTGGAACTCGATGGTGATGCCCGGGCTGGTCGAGGAGAGCGCGAGGTCCACCGACTGCTCGGCGGTCTCCTTGGTCATGTCCGTGTGCGTCGCGTCCATGTCGGCCCGCGACGCGTGACAATACACGCACGTCTCGTTGCACCTCAGCGTGATCACCATCACGTGCAGATTCGGGCCGTAGCCGAGGAAGCTCTTGCGGCGGGCCAGCGCCTCGCGGGCTGCGGTCTCGTCCCAGCCCTGCCGCAGGAAATTCTTGTCGGCCAGCTCGGCCTTCAGGGGGCTGCCGTCCTCGAGCGCGCCGGTCGCGAAGCGGGTGAAGCCCTCGTCGCTCAGCACCATCCAGCGGCCCTCGAGGTTGGTGATCAGCGTCCGATCGGGGCCGATCCGTCGGAAGCGGAAGAACGCCTGGCTCGTGGTGTCGAGCTTCGGGCGGAGGTCCAGAAGCTGCATCTCAGGCGCCTCCCCGGCTGCGAATGGTCAGACCGAGCGCGAAGTTGCTCAGCTCGTCCGCCACCCGCCGCTCCCTCGCGGCGGTCCCCGACTCGACGCGGACCACCCAGTAGTCGTCCTCTTCGTCGCGAGACAGAGTGGCGTAGCGGTCGAAGGTCTTGATCGCCTCGTCGACCGACTCGCCGCGGTAGAGCGTGCGGTGGAAGCGCAGCTCCCTCACGCGCCCTCTCCTTCTGCCTCGGCACTGGCTGCCTCGGCACTGGCCGCTTCGGCACTGGCCGCCTCGCCCTGGGCGTCCTTCTTCTTGGCGTACTTCTCCTCCCAGCTCATCGCGATGCCGAGCGGGTCCTCGAACGCCTCCTCGGTGAAGTCGAAGTCCTCGAGATCGTCGAGCGAGGGCGGGCCCATCGCGCCGGAGATGGCCTGCATCGTCACCGACTCGATCTGCGCCCGGTTCTCCTGGGTGATCTGGTGACGCCAGGCGGCGCTGACCAGCTCGTTGGCGAGCTCCCCCACCATGGCGCGCAGCGCCTCGGCCGCGTCGTCCTCCCCGAGCTGCTTCGGCGTCAAGACGACACGCAGCGTCTTCGGATCCGGCCGATCGAGGAAGACGTAGCAGCGGTCGATGAAGACGTAGGCGGCTCCGTAGAGCGCCTCGAGGGGGTAGAGGCTCGCGTCCACGTCGAGGATGGCGCGCGAATCGTCGAGGTCGATCCGCGCCACGTCCTCGGGGATGCCTTCGATCGCGGTCGTGCTCATGCGCCCGAAGGAGTAGCACGAATGCTCACCCGCTCGCAGCGGTGCCCGTCGGGCAGATCGGCGAGGCGCGGACCCCCGAGGCGGGATAAGCTCACCCGATGCGCAGCTGCAGCTCGCTCGCGTGCCTCCTCCTGTTGGCCTGCCAGCCCGACGTGGGCGCCTCCCCCGCCGCCGTCGTCTACGGCGAGGACGGCCGCACCGAGCCATACGCCCACCCGTCCGCGGCCCTGCGCGCAGTGGCGAGGAGCGCGATCGCGATGAAGGTCGGCGCCCGCCACGTGGACGACAGCGCCCCCTCCGACGTGCGCATCACCTACACCCGGACCCTCAGCGAGGCGCAGGACCTCTGCGCGGGAGAGCCCTTCGAGGATCAGATCGAGCCGGGGACGTGCTCGGGCACGCTGATCGACGAGCGTCACCTGCTGACGGCGGGTCACTGCATGGACACGGCCCGCGACTGCGACGAGTCGGTCTGGGTCTTCGGCTTCGAGGTCGACGCGGCGGGCGCGATCGCGCCGCTCGAGCGGGACGACGTCTACGCCTGCGCGGGCGTCATCGCGTACTTCGACGACGGCGAGGTGGACCACGCGGTGGTGCGCCTCGATCGCCCGGTCGTCGGGCACACCCCGGTCGAGATCCGCCTCGAGCCGCGCGGCCTCTCGCCGGGCACGCCCATCGCGCTCATCGGACACCCCAACGGGCTCCCGATGAAGATCGACTCGGGCGGCGAGGTGACCTGGACGTCGGGGGATGGCCTCAGCGCGCGGGGCACGGTCGACGCGTTCAACGGCAACTCGGGCTCGGGCGTCTTCGACCACGACGGGCGCCTGGTCGCGCTGCTCCGGGGCGGAGAGACCGACTACGTCGACGCCGGCGGCTGCAACGTGGTGAACGTCATCGACCCACCGCCCGCGGACGACGGCGAGGGCCTGACCTACGTCCGGCCGGCGCTCGAGGCGTTCTGCGCGAGCCCTGGCGTCGTCTCGCCCCTCTGCGACTGCGGCGGCGAGCCGTGCGTCCCGGGGCTCGAGGGCGACGCGTGCGCCGACGCCTACGTCATCGAGCCCGTGTCCCAGACGCTGACGGGCACCTTGACGGGCTACGCGCCGCTGACGAGCGGGAGCTGCGGCGGCGCCGGACCGGACCGCGTCTTCTCGTTCACCCTAGGAGCAGAGACCGGGTTCGAGGCGCGGAGCGAGGGCTTCGACAGCGTGATGTACCTGCGCGCGGGCTGCGACGGCGCGGAGCTGGACTGCCACGACGACGTGGACCGCGACACCGACCGCGGCTCGCGGCTGAGCCGCGTGCTCGCGCCCGGGACCTACCACCTCTTCCTGGACGCCTACGACGGGGACGTCGGCCCCTACACGCTCACGCTGACCTTCGAGCGAGAGGCGGACCTCCCGGACGCCGGCCCCCCGGTGGTCGACGCGGGCACACCGTCCGAGCCGGACGCGGGCGCTCCGGTCGCGGACGCCGGCGGCTCACCTCCCGCGAGCGGAGGATGCCGCGCCTCGAGCGGCGGCGGCCGCGGCGAGCCCTGGCTCCTGGTCGCGCTCGCGCTGCTCTTCCTGCGACCGCGTAGAAGTTCCATCCCACGCGATTGAAGACAAAGTACGCAACCGTCCATGACGCGCACCGATGCGGGGCGTGTCATGTCGAAATCCGCCCTTCTTTCGCTCGCCGCGTGCCTCCTGCTGGCCTGCGGCTCCCGCAGCCAGCTCCACGTCCCACCCCCGAACGAAGCGAGCGTGGCCGGCCCTCGCTCCGCGCGCCTGGAGGCCCGCTTCACACATTCCTGTCACGCAGACGAGGACGGCCGCGTGCGCTGCTGGGGCCGGAACACCCGCGGCGCGCTGGGCCCCGGAGTGTCGATCGCCGAGACGCCGGTCGAGCTCCCCCTCGGTGGCTTCATCACCGCGGTCATCGTCGGGCAGTCCCACACCTGCGGCCTGCGAGACGACGGGGACGTAGTGTGCTTCGGGCAGGTCGGGACGGCGCTCGCGCTGGACGCGCCCCGCGTCGTGCTGCGCGGCGCGCTGGCCGTCGGGTCGAGCCTGCTCTCGGTCTGCGGCGTGATGGCCGACGGCGGCGTCGAGTGCGCGGGCATGGCGCCGACCGCCCCCGACGGCTGCGGGGCGCTCGAGGCCCACGCGGCGCGGCCCGTCGAGGGGCTGAGCGACGTGGTCGCGCTCGAGGGAGGTGACGCCCACATGTGCGCCCTCGACGCGCGCGGGGAGATCCGATGCTGGGGCTGCAACGCGGGCGGGCAGCTCGGGGACGGCACCTTCGAGCCGCGCTCGGCGGCCCGTCGGGTCGTCGGCTTGCCGCCCGCGACTGCCCTCTCGAGCGGCGACCGACACGTCTGCGCGCTCGACGCGCAGGGAGGCGCGTGGTGCTGGGGCGACTGGGATCTCGCGCCCACCCCGGTCCCCGTCGCGCTGGATCTTCCGCCGGCCCGCGCGGTGCTCGCGCGCGGCCCCGGCACGGTCTGCGCCGTGCTCGAGGGGGGCACGGGTCCCGACGATGGCACGGTTCGTTGCAACCTCCAGTTCCTCGACGAGCCGACGGCGGGCGAGTGTCTCTACGCCATCGAGCGCCCGGCGAGCACGGTCCCGGGGCTGACCGGCGTGCGGGGGCTGACCGGCCACGCGTACGGGCTCTGCGCCGAGACCGAAGACGGCGTGTCGTGCTGGGGCTGCAACCACCTGGGCACGGTCGGTGACGGCTCGTTCGCGCTCCGCGCGGCGCCGGTGTCGGTGCTCTGACGCGCGTCGCGGGTCAGCGGGCCAGGCGCAGGTCCTCGGCCCGGAGCCACACCTTCGCGCCCCGGTCCAGGATCACGCCGACCCGGATGCCGTCGCGCGCCGTGCTCGGGCCGATCCAGAAGACCTCGCCGCCCAGCGGGCGTGGCCCGTCGTCGGGCACCACGTGCACACGGGCCCCCACCTCAAGCTCTGTCACCGCGCTCGGCATCCCCGAAACAGCCCGTACCCTTCCCCGGAGGCGACGCCAGCCCGTGGCGCGACGTGATCGATCGTCGGCGTGAATTGGTGGAGAGGCCCGGCCCAGGCTCGCGCGCGTTCCAGGGTGTAATGTCCAGCGAATGGGACGGCTTCTCGCGGTGTGGCTCGCGCTCGCGTCGCTCGCGCCGAGCGCCGCGTCCGCGTGGTGTCAGAGCCTCTCGGTGACGCGCGCGACCGGGCGCTGCGACGCGCCGTGTCTCTCGCTGAGCGACTTCTCGGCGGAGGAGATCGCGGAGCGCCGCATCGCGCCGCTCGCGTGGCGTCAGCCCTGCATCCGCTGGACGCTGCACCCTCGTGGGACCGACGACCTGCCGCGGGACGCGGTCCAGCCCGTGATCGCGGGCGCGTTCTCCCGCTGGGAGAGCGTGGACTGCGGCGGGGCGCCGGTCGGCTTTCGTGTGGAGGAGCGCGAGGTCCCCGGGCTGCTCTGCGACTACGTGGACTTCGACCGCGATCGCCCGGACATGAACGTGATCCTCTTCGCCGAGGACTGGTCCGATCGGCGGCTCGACCCGCGCGCGTTCGCGCTGACGACCACCTGGTTCGACGTCCCGACGGGCGAGATCCTCGGCGCGGACATCGAGCTCAACGACGAGCGCCGCACCTGGGCCGTCTGCCCGGAGGACGGCTGCCGCGACGGCCGGATCGACCTCGAGAACGTCGTCGTGCACGAGCTGGGGCACTTCTTCGGCCTCGCGCACTCCCCCGATGACGCCCTCGCCACGATGTGGGCCTGCGCCGAGGCGGGGGAGACCTTCAAGCGCACGCTCGAGGCCGACGACCGCGAGGGCTGGTGCGCCATCTACGCGGGCGCCCTGGAGAGCACGTGCAGCCCGCCCCCCGCGGGCGAGCTCCCGCTCCGCTGCACCTTCGTCGGCGACGACTGCGCCGAGACCGAGCCCGCCGCGTGTGGGTACTGCGAGGACCTCGGGAGCGGTCCGGTCTGCACCATCCCGTGTGAGTCCGACCCCGACGTCTGTCCGGACGGCTTCGCGTGCGAGCCCCTCGGCCCGGGGGACGCGCCCCGCTGCGTGGCGACGGGCTGCGGTTGTCGGGTGACGCCGCGGTCCCCCAGTGCGAGCTGGGCGTTCGCGCTCCTGGCGCTCTCTGCCCTGGCGCGCCGTCGACGCGGGTCTCAGCGCCGCCGGTAGCGGAGCATCCAGAGCGTGCTCGTGCCCGGACCGACGTCGTGCACGGCGAGTTGCTCCCAGGTCGCGCCGTCGAAGTGGTGGGTCGCGTCGGCCGCGGTGTCGTTCCGGTAGTGCTCGAACGCCGCGCTCGATCCCTCCGCGCGGGCCGCGTGCGGGCGGGTGCGCGCGAGCCCGAAGGCGGAGTCGTCGACCACCGTCAGCTCGCCGCCCGACCGCAGCGCGCGCGCCGCCTTGCGGACGAACGCCGCGGGATCCGGGAGGTGGTTCCAGCTCCGGAGCGCGAGCACGTGGTCGAGGCCGTCCGGGTCGGGGCGCCAGTCCGCGTCCGTGCCCACCCACACGTCGGCCTCGGGGTGGCGCGCCCGCACCGCCTCGATCCGGCTCGGCTCGGGATCGAAGGCCGCGTAGCGGATGGCGCCGGCCTCGATGCGCGCGGAGAGCACCTCCCCGTAGCGCCCCTCGCCGCAGCCCACGTCGAGCACGTCGCCCTCGATCGTCTCCAGCAGCGCGCGCACCCGGGCGTCGTCTCGCCCGAAGACGTCCTCCTCGAGCCGCGGCTCGAACAGCCCGGTGCACGCGCCGCGCTCCGGGCACCCGTCGCACAGCGCGCTCCGGACCAGCGGCCGGAGGTCGGTGGTGAAGTCGTCCGGCGCGTCCTTGCGCGAGACGTCGAGGTAGACCTGCCCCCGCTCGAGCTTGAGGGCGCGCATCTCGGCGTCGGAGAAGTCGCGACTCTCGGCAAAGAAGCGCGCCACCCGCGCGCCGTTCTGTACGAACAGGTGCCGCCCCGGCTCCCACGGCGTCACGCCGCCCTCGCGCAGCACGCAGCGCCCCTCGGGGGCGTCGGCGGTGACGAGCCCGTCGAAGACGTAGTTGAAGGAGTTGCTGCGGGGCCGGTCGCGGAGCGGCGTCAGCTCCTCGTGCCCGAAGACCGCGTCGTATCCGCGGTAGAGCCCGGGGCACGGGCCGCTCAGGCTGCATCCGTGGCAGGTCTCTTCGGGCTGCACCTTGTTGAGATCGTCGACCGGGTAGAAGTCCGGCTCGCCGACCTCGATCATCGTCGCGAAGCGGTGCGTCTTGAGATCGTCGAAGCGGTCCTCGTAGCCCTGCATCAGGCACAGCGGGATCGCGCCGTGCGTGACCCGCTCGACCACGCCGAGCGACGCCGCGTGATCGATGGCGTCCTTGACTCGGTCGGCGACGAGCGAGACCCGCGGCATCAGGTGCTCGAAGAGCTTCTCGCCCCCGCCCTTGGGCTCGACCATCGAGAACTTGATGCGCACGTCGGGGTACGGGGCGACGGCGTCGACGACCCCGCGCAGGTGCGCGACGTTGTGGCGCGTGATCACGCAGTTGACGGTGAAGTCGAGCCCGCGCCCGCTCAGCACCGCGACGGCGCCGAAGGTCTGCTCGAACGCCTCCGAGCGGACCATCAGGTCGTGCACCTTCGCGGTGCCGCCGTGGAGCGACAGGTAGACGTAGCGCAGGCGCCGCTCCATCAGCTGCTCGGTCAGCGCGGGGTAGCTGAGCATGCGCCCGTTGGTCACGAGCCCGAAGTCCATGCCGAGGCGCGCGACGTGCTCGGCCCAGCGGACCAGCTCCGGTCGGATCGTCGGCTCCCCGCCGCTGAGCACGACCATGCTGTGGCCGAGCTGCTTCGCTCGCTCGATCTTGGCGTGCACCTCGCTCGCCTCCGCGTCGATGTGGCGGACGTCGAGCGTGTGACAGAAGGAGCAGTGGTCGTTGCAGCCGTAGCCGACCTTGATGAGCGCCTTCATCCGAGGGCGAGGGTAGCAATCCGGCACGCGGCGCGCTCATGCTGCCCTCGAGCCGCGTGCCGGATGAGTGATTCAGCGGCGACGGCGCGCGGCGTCGTAGCGCACGAGCTCGCCGTCGCGGAAGGTCATCGCGACGCGACCGTCTCCGCGCACGGCGCGGACGGGGTAGCTCTGCTCGCGGCTCAGGGACTTCGCCCGGCGCACGGCGCGCATGCGACCTCGGACGGGCTCCGGCGCTTCGGCCGAGCTGGGGATGAACACTTCGAAGGGGCGGGGACTCTGTTTCTTGCTCTCGTTCACGGATTCGATGATGGATCCTCCAGGTTGGGGTTCGCCCTCACACCTAACATCCGAGCGGGTTTTCTCAAGGATCTCGACGTAAGACCGCTGTTAGCTCGTCTGGGCGCGCCCGGACTCGCTACGGTGCTCCGGCTCTCATCGGAGGTCCCGTCGTGCAAACTCGCCCCCTCTCCTTCTGCGCCGCTCTGTGCGCGCTGGCGCTCTGCCTCGCCGCCTGTGAGGCCGGCGTGGCCGCTCCTGTCCGCCGAGACTCCGGCGTCGCGACGAGCGACGACGGCGCCACGCCGCCGCCCCCTCCGCGGACCGACGCCGGCCCCCCGCCCCCGCCGCGTGACTCCGGCCCTCCGCGCCCGGGCGACGCGGACAACGACGGCCTGCCGGACGCGGACGAGGTGGCCCGCGGCACCGATCCCTCCAACCCCGACAGCGACGGCGATGGGGTCGAAGACGGCGTCGAGGTGCTGGCCGGGACGGACCCCACCGACGCGAGCAGCACCATCGCGCCGACGGACTTCTACGTCGTCCTGCCCTACGAAGATCCGGCGCAGCAGCGAGAGCTGGACTTCAGCGCGCGCCTCGGCCGCGGCGACATCTTCTTCCTCGTCGACACGACCGGCTCGATGGGCGCCGCGATCAACAACGTCCGCAGCTCGCTGTCCTCCACGATCGTGCCCGCGGTCACCGAGGCCATCGCCGACGTGGTGATGGGCGTGGGGGACTTCCGCGACTTCCCCGTCGACCCGTACGGCGACTCCGGCGACTGGGCGTTCCAGGTCCGCCAGCCGATGACGAGCGACGTCGCCTCGGTGCAGAGCGCGCTCAACGGCCTGCGCGCGGGCGGCGGCAACGACGGCCCGGAGGCGGCGGTCGAGGGGCTCTTCGAGGCGGTGGGCGGGAGCTGCGCGAGCGGCTTCGGCGCCGCGTGCTTCCGCGAGGCCAGTCACCCCATCGTCGTCGTGGTGACCGACGCGGAGATGCACAACGGCCCGAGCGGCGCGAACGCCTACAGCGGGCTCAGCGCGCGCACGTGGTCGGAGATGACGAGCGCGCTGAACGCGCAGTCGGTCAAGGTCGTCGGCGCCGCGGTCGACCCGATCTCGTTCGGGCTGCCCTTCCCGCTCCCGAACGCCGCCCGCCCGCACCTCGAGGAGCTCGCCCGCGCCACCGGCTCGCGCGCCGCGAGCGGCAGCCTGACCGTCTACGACGCGCCCGGAGGCTCGGTGAGCACCGCGGTGGTGGACGGCATCATCGATCTCGTCGGCGCGACGACCCAGGACATCACCAGCGCGCAGCGCGACGACGCGAGCGACGAGGTCGACGCGACGCGCTTCATCCAGGCGGTCACCCCCGTCCGCGCCACCCGCGCGACGACCTTCGACGCGACGACCTTCTATGGCGTCGCGGGCGGCACGACCGTCACGTTCCAGGTCACGTTCCAGAACGACTTCTTGCCCCAGCAGACGTTCGTGCAGATCTTCCAGGCCTTCATCGACGTGCTCGACACGGCGAGCGGCACGGTGGTGGACACCCGCAACGTCTACATCGTCGTCCCGGCCATCGGCGGCGTGCTCATCTAGCAGAGTTGAACCGCTTACCGGACCGAGCATGCCGTTTCCCGCGTTTTCTGGGCAATGCGCGACGAGGGAGCGTGCTCTCAGCACGTGACCGAGGAAGCAACGCAGCCCAGGAATCGCGGGGGACGGCAGGCGACGGGAGGGAAGTGGATCCACTCTCCAGTGCCTCAGCGCGCGACGGTGAAGGTCGCCGAGACCACCTCGGCGCCGCTCTCTCGGCTGACCCGCGCGGTGACCTCGTGCTCGGTCGGCGCCAACATGTCCGTCTCGAGCCGGCGCGGGAACGCATACGGTCCGTCGTCCGTCCCCAGCAGGTCATAGGGGGCGCGCTGCTCGGTTCCGGTGGGCGGGCCGGTGAAGCCCGGGTCGTCCAGGAAGAGCTCCACCTCCGTGACGTCGTCGCGCGGGCCGGGCGCCCAGACCACGTAGACATCGCCGGTCACCGTGGCCCCGTCGAGCGGCGCGAGCTCGGTGCGTTGCTGCGACGTCGACCAGAAGAACCCCTCTCTCGCCCCGGCCACGGTGAAGGTCCCCGACAGGGAGGCGTCGCCGCCCGTGTGGTGGTCGACTTCGACGTGGAACGAGTGGAATCCGTCCCAGAGGAGGCTGGTGTCGAGCGGGGTCGGCTCGCCCGAAGGCCCGGGCGGGGAGAGGTCCCAGGGAGGCGCGCGCACGACCTGGGGGTCGAGCCCCAGCGGCCGCTGATCGAGCCGGAAGCGCACCTCGGCGAGGTGTGGCTGGTCGGGCACGAAGATGAAGACCTCGCCCGAGAGCCGAGCGTTCTGGAGAGGGCTCGGGGCGGCGCGGTCGGGTGTGTTCGAGACGAGGACCTCGAGCGGCACGGTGGGCACGTCCCGCGTGGCGCGGCAGCCGAAGTCGGGATCGCAGAAGGCGCTCGGGCCGCACGAGCCGTCGTCGGTCGCGAGGCAGCGCCCCTCCTGGCAGATCGCGGCCACGCAGGCGAGCTCCGATCCGCAGTCGGCGTCGGCCGCGCACTCGGCCTCGGGGCACGCCTCGGGCGTCTCCGGCGTACACTCGGGCTCGACGCACATGGCCCCGAGGCACGCGCGCGCGAGCGGGCCCGCCCCGCAGTCCACGCCGCGGCAGTCGCGCGTGATGAGCACCGTGAACACCTGCGGCCCGGTCACCTGGACCGCGAGCACCTGCGTCGCCACCCGGGTGCCCTGGAAGCTCACCTCGACCCGGACGCGGTGGGGGCCCTGGACGACGCGGTCGAGCTCCGCGATCCGGACGCCGGCGGCGTAGTCCCCGTCCTCCAGCCCCCCGCGCGCCACCTCCACCTCGTCGAGGAAGATCGTGAACTGGTCGATCTCCTCCAGGACGACGAGGTCGGTGCGCAGATCCAGGGCCACGAGGTGCTCCGCGCTACAGCCGCTCAGGCAGAGCAGGCCCAGCACAGCCAGACGATTCATCGGGGCACGATATCACGCGGTCGGATCATCTCCGTCGCTCGAAGGCTCGAGGTGCTGCTCGAACAGAGCCCGGTACGCGTCCGGGATGCGTCGGCCGCGGAACGTGTCCATGTCGATGCAAGCGACGGTGACGCTGCCGCGACAGGCGAGCGGCCCGTCCTCGAGGTGGGCGGCGAAGTCGAAGGTGGCGCTCTTGTCACCGACGCGGGTCACCGACACGACGGTGCGGAGCCACTGGCCGAACTGGACCGGCTTCTGGAAGTCGGCCTCGGCGTGCACGGCGGGCCAGCCGACGCGATCGACGTCGAGGCAGTGGCGGTAGGGGAAGCCCTGCTCGTCGAAGAAGTCCTCGAAGGCGCAGTGGAAGAAGTGGAAGAAGCGCGGGTAGTAGACGATCTGCGCGTGATCCTCGTCCCCGAAGCGCACCCGGATGCGGCTCTCGAACGCCATGCGGCGCGAGTATGGGGGCCGCCGCACCCGGGCGCACGGGATCAGGCCGCGTTTTCGGTCGGGGGTCGCCCGACCTTCGCCGGCTCGCGCTGCCCGCCGAGCATCAAGACGTCGCGCGCCACGATCTCGGTCTCCCAGCGCGGCGGCGTCTCCCCCTCGCGCTTCCAGTGCGAGATCCGTCCGTCCACCGCGACGTGACAGCCCGCGTACAGCTCGCGCGAGAGCGCCTCGGCGCGCGGCCCCCACACGACGACGCTCAGCCAGATCTGGCGCGGCCGCATGACGCCCTCCTGGTCGGGCAGCTCCTCCAGGCAGTGGAGCCGAAACCAGAGCCGGGCCTTGCCGTGCTTCAACGAAAAGTAAGTGCGGCCGTCGACGCGACCGATGAGCGTGACCTTGTTCAATCCCTGACTCGCCATGATGTCCTCCTTGGTTGGCGGGTTCATGGCGGACCCATCAGCTTGCGTGCCGGAGGGGCGGGATGTGATTCCGGGTACTTACGAGCGCGGATCGGCGGGGGTGGCGGGCTCGGGGGTGGCGGACGCCGGCCGGGAGGGGGGTCCGAAGCGCTCCCCGAGCTCGGCGCAGATCTCCTCGAGCTCCCGCTGGTCGACCTCGTCGAAGGCGGCGCGGGCGTCCGAGTCGACGTCGAGCACGGCGAGCAAGGTCCCGTCCGGCGCCACGACGGGCACCACGATCTCGCTCTGGGTGCTGCTCGCGCAGGCGATGTGGTCGGGGAAGGCGTTCACGTCCGGCACCAGCTGGGTCTCGCGCGTCCGCGCCGCGGCGCCGCACACGCCCCGCGTGAACGGGATGCGCAGGCAGCCGTGGCCGCCCTGATAGGGCCCGATCACGAGCAGATCCTCGCCCACCACGCGATAGAAGCCCGTCCAGTCGTAGTAGCCGAACGCGTGGTGCAGCTCGCACGCGACGGTGGCCATCGCCGCCACCCAGTCGTCCTCGCCGTCGAGGAGCGAGGCGAGCGCGTCGCGCACGCGGTGATAGGTCAGCTCGCGCTGCTCGGGGGTCGCGGGGAGTGAAAGCGGCTCTTCCATGCCCCGATGGTGGTCTCACTTGCCCATGCAGGCTTTGAGCTTGCGCAGCCAACGGGTCGGCGCGGGCGCGAAGGCGTCGGCCTCCTCGAGCGCGTCCATCTCGTTCACCGGCGCCGCCGCGGGGGAGGCCTCGAAGGCCTGAAACGCGTCGCTCGAGCCCTTCGGCTGCACGCCGCTCTCCTCGGCCCAGAAGGGCGGCGCGGGCTCGGTCTCGATCACCGGCGGCGCGGGCGGCGCGCTCCCGAAGTCCCGCTGCACCTGCGCGAGGAGCGACCAGGCGGCCTGCGCCGCGTCGGGCGGCGGCGGCGGGCGCGTGCCGAAGTCGCGCTGCACGGCCGCCAGCAGGTCGCGGGCGAGCTGGGCCGAGGCGGGGGAAGGCGGTGGCCGCATGCTGGAGACTCGTGACCGGGGTCCAGCGTCCCCGGCTCCGCGCCGCGGCGCGGGCGGGATCTCCCGGAATTCGGGGAGAATCGTCTCTTCGGTGGGCTCGTCGGCGAGGGTGGCGGACATCGTGCTCCGTCTCCCTGCGCGCGCCGTGCCAGCGGCTGCGGCCTCTCAGAAAGAGGGATCGTTGACCGTCACGAAGTAGCCGCTCGCCATGCCCGGCGGATGCAGCTGCCGCACGTCGCAGCCGACCGTCTCCCCCGCCGCGTTCACGCGCACCGTCACGTCCGCCACACGCCACATCGCGCCGATGGCCCGGTTTCCGTCGGGCCCCGTGTAGCCGGTCACCGTGTCGGGCGCGCGGCCGAAGGTCGAGATGCGCCGCCCACCACAATAGACGTTGACCACCGGTCGCGCCGCGACGCCGGAGAAGTTCTGGACCATGATCCGGAACGTCTCGCCGTCGTTCGGGTTGTCGACGTTGATGTTCTCCGGGAGGCCGATCGCGTCGCCGGAGAGGTTGTTGTCGATGTCCAGCCGCGGGTTGGCGCAGCTGCCGCGCGCGCGCCAGCGATCCCCGGCCGGGCCGTTCTCGCAGGCGGACAGCGGGCTCTCCTCGTAGCCCCAGTTGGCGCGCGACACGGGGCGCCCCGTCACGGGGTGGGTCCGCAGGCGGACCTCGGCCTCGCAGTTGTGCCAGCCGCAGGACGCCTCGGGCAGCGGCTCGAAGGCGGTGGCGCGGGGCGGGTACCACGCGGTGGTGGTGCCGGGGCGGTGCAGGAAGAGATCCAGGTCCTGGGTCTCGCTCTCCGGGTAACACATCTCGACGCGCAGCCCGGGCCCCGCCACGTTGACCTCCCAGGAGCAGCTCAGCACGTCCCCCGCGGGCGTGGTCACCGAGAGCGTGACGCGATAGTCGCCGCTCAGCTTCGGCACGAAGGTCGCGACCTCGCTCGACGGACCGCGCAGCTCGAAGCTCTCGAGTCGCGGGGACAGCTCGTCGCACGGGCCGCCCTCGATCCGCCAGCGCCAGGCGCGCGCCGGGCCGACGTAGAAGTCGCGGCCGTTCAGGACGTAGTCGGCGAAGGGCTGCCCGACCGGGACGCGCGGATCGCCGGGGCTCGGGCAGTCCAGGCCGCAGATGCGCTCGTCCGAGCAGCCGTTGCAGAGGTCGTCGCGACCCGTGCACACCGTGTCGTCGGGGAGGACGCCGCCCTCGCAGGCGCCCCAGGTGCCGCCGGAGCCGCAGACCTGCGAGCCGTCCTGGCACGCGCCCACGTCGCGTCGCCCCGGAGCACCGAGAAAACAGTCTTGCACCGCGCCGGGCTCGCAGGGGCAGCCCTCGTCGACCGCCATGTCGCAGTCGTCATTGCTACCGTTGCCGCAGATCTCCGCCATGCCGCACACGTCGGGGAGCGGCGCGCAGCCACCGTCCACGCCCGAGTCGAGCCCGGAGTCGGTCGCGGCGTCCGGCCCGGCGTCGAGCGACGCGTCCGGCCCGGCGTCCATCGCGGGGCCTGGGCCGAGCCCCCCGTCGCCGCGGCGGATCGGATCCTCGTCGAGCGTCGAGGTGCGCGCCCCACAGCCGACGAGGACAGAGAGGAGGGCGAGCGAGAGGAGGCGCAGGCAGATCGTACGTTGCACGGCGAGGCGAACGTAGCAGGCCCTCGAAGTCGTGAGGAATCGGTTCGAGCCACGGGGAGATGTCTCCCCGTCCGGCGTCACTCCGACGGCGGCTCACGCACGCAGATGCGGCCGACGAACGCGATGTCGGTGCACTGCGGCAGCATGCCGGCGCAGTCGCTCGCGTCCACGCACTCGTCCGAGCAGTAGAAGTCGCCGCCCGGGCCCTCGACGCAGAGCGCGCTCGCGCAGTCGTTCTCGTCCACGCAGCGGTCGACGCCCACCTGTCCGGTGCCGCGCACGCCCATCATGCAGAAGCAGCCGGTCGCCTCGTCGCACTCGCAGCGCTGGTCGGCGCGGCAGTCGCGGTTGAAGCCGCAGACCGCCCCCTCGGCGGCGTCGCTCCCGATGACGGCCGCGTCCTCGGCCACGCCGGAGTCGCTCGGCCCCGCATCCATCGACGGCACCCCCGAGTCCGCGCGGCCGGCGTCGGCGGGGGGGCCGCCGTCGCGGCCGCAGTCCACGCAGCCGGCGTCTCGTTCGGGGGCCGGCGCGTCGTCGCAGCCGGAGAGGAGGAGCATCGAGAGGAGGAGCGGGAAGAGAAGAGTGAAACGCATTCGGCGGACTCTAGATCAGATGCCAACCTCCGTGGGTGGAAGACCGCCCCGTCTTCGTGATCGATCTGCGCGACCTCGAGGCCGACCGCGCGGCCCTCGGCGCGCCTGCGCCCCGCGCGCTGCCCAGCGTGGACGAGGCCGTCCGTGACGTGGCGCTGCTGGTGGAGGGCGCCGACCCGATCCTCCTGCCCATCGCGCCCACCGACGACGCTCGGCTGCTGGACGCGCTCGCGCGCCTCGTCCGCTTCGCCGTGCTCCGGCAGCGACCCGTGGCCGAGATCGCGGCGCGCTACGGCGGCGACTACGAGCGGCAGCTCGTCCGGGAGAGTCGGCTCCCCGGCTGGGCGCTCGACGGCGTCGACGCGCCGCTACCGCCGGCGCTGCAGGTCCTGGCGCGCTGACGCCTCGAGCTCCACCTCCTCCACCTCCTCCAGGACGCGCTCCTCGAGCGCGACGCGGGCGTCGAGGGTCCGCGCGAGCGCGTCTCCCAGCCGCTGGCCCCGCGCCAAGCGGAGCCCGCGCAGGAAGAGCCCCGTCGTCCAGTACGAGGCCGCCATGCAGATCGCCACGACGGCGGCCACGCCGAGCGAAGGGAAGAAGAGCGAGGCCACCGTCACCAGAGACGCGAGCCCCGTCAGCGTGAGCGCGGCCAGCGGCAGGAGGCTCGGATCGGCCGGATCCGCCACGCGGACCTCCGCGCCCCCCGCCTCGAGGGGGACGATGAGCACCTCGTGGCGCTCCGCGTCCGCCAGCCCGATGGCGCGCCCGACCACGGCGGTCGAGACCTCGCGCTTCGTGACGCTCTTCATCACGGCCTCGAGCACGGGCGCGTCGGCCGTCGTGGCGCGCGCGTTCGTGCGCGCGATGTGAACGATGCGGTCTTCCTTCATGCGACTCCCCCCAGCTCCTCCTCCGTCTCCCCCACGAGCTCCTCCGTGCCCTCCTCGTGCCCGAGCGCCTCGACCCGCAGACGCGGATGGGACGCCCGGGACTCACGCGCCAGGTCCTCGGCGCGCTCCACGCACTGCCGCGCCTCCCAGGACCGGCGCCGCGCGACCCGTCGGAGGACGAGCCTCGACCACACCCAGGTGGCCAGCAGCACGAGCAGGGAGAAGCCCGTGAGCACGAGACTGCTGCGGGGCGCGAGCGCGGAGAGGAGCGCCACGGTCGCCCACACCGCCGTGCTCGCGTGATGGCGAATCGACGAGCGCCGGTCGCGCACGGTCAGCGTCGCCTCGTCGAGACGCACCTCCACCTGCCTGGGCTGCGGCTCGGGGTGGCCACGCCATACGTGCACGCCCCCCTCGTCCGCCGAGATCCCGTCCACGCCGAACGTCTCGCGGCAGAGGGCGCGCAGCGCGTCCGGGTCGAGCGGCTGCTCCAGGTCGATCGTCTCCTCGATCACCGCGGGTCCGCCCACGAGGGTCTGCCAGAGGCCCCGCTCGCGGGGCAGCGCGCGCAGCCGCGTCTCCGTCGCGCGGAGCTCCCCGAGGCGCTCCTCGAGCTGGCTCACCTGCGCCCGACGTGTCTCCAGCGCGTCACGATACCCCACGACGCACCTCCGCCTCACGAACCACCTCGACCTCTTCCGCCACCGTCGCCACGGGCTCGGCCGCGGAGACACGCACCTTCGCGAGCGGGAGCCGCGCGCCGATCCGGTCGGCCAGCGCGGTCAGCTCCTGGCGCGTCGAGCGTCTCCCGTGCAGGCTGGCGCCGAGCCCCGCGGCCACGCCGATCAGCAGCAGCGTCGTCACCGCAACGCCAGAGGACGCGCCGGCGACCAGGAGCCCCAGGGTCGCCGCCAGCCCGAGGAGCACGCCCGCCGCGCCGGCGCCCGCGACGTCCCGAGGGCAGATCCGGGTGCCCCGCCGGATCGACAGGCGGGTGTCCCGCGCGTCCGCCAGGAGGCGCACCTCGAGCCCGAGCCGGGCCTGCTGCGCGCGCAACGGCCGCCAGACGAAGTCCCCGCCCTCCGTGTGCGCGGCGCCCACGAGCCCTGCGCTGGCGTGCAACGTCTCCGCGATGACCTCGTGGGCTCGCGCGGGGTCGGTAGGCGGCAGCGTGCGCTCCACCTCGACGGTGAGCACACCATTGGCCGACCCGGCCGCGCGCCCCACCGACCGCCCCTGCAGCTTCGCGATGCGCGCCTCGGCGTCGTCGATCTCGCGCTGCAGCGCGCGAGCCCGCTCCATCAGCGTCTCGGTCTCTTCCATGTCCCCCCTGGCCACCCGAACCCCGAGCTGCCCCGCGGTCTTCCAGAAACCGGGCCAGGGAGGGCCGATCTGGATCGCGCTTGACACTGCTCGAGTGTTCAGTCATCGATCAGGCATGGTGGCCGCCGTCGTCCTACCGCTCGCAGCGGCGCTCCCGAGGGGGTCCGAGCTCGCGCCCACCGAGGCGCGGGAGGGCCTGCCCCGCGGGCGTGTGATCGAGCTGGCGGGGGGGCCCGACGCGGGGCGCACGAGCGCCGCGGTGCAGATCGTCATCGAGAGCCAGCGCGAGGGCGACCCCGTCGCGTGGATCCAGCCGCGCGGCGGGGCGCTCTATCCGCCCGATCTGGCCGCGGCGGGCGTCGACCTCGACGCGCTGCTCGTGGTGCACGTGCCCGAGGACGCGGGGCGGGCCGGGGCGGCCAAGGCGGCGGAGCTGGTGCTGCGGACCGGCGCGTTCGGCGCGGTGGTGGTCGACGCGAGCGACGCGCGCGTGCCGCGCGGCGAGGCGTGGCTGGGCCGGCTGGCGTCCCTCAGCCGCGAGCACGACTGCCGCACGGTCTTGCTCGGCCCCGAGGAGGCCAGCGGCTCGCTGGGGCCGCTCGTGTCGATGCGGCTCAGGGCGCGGAGACGGCGCGTGCGCTTCGGCCAGTACCGGATGGAGCTGGAGGTCCTCAAGGACAAGTCGGGCCACCGCCCCACGCTCCCCGGACCGCGCGAGTGGGCCGGGCCGGAGGGCATGCCGTGAGGGCGCGGGTCGCCTGCCTCGACGTGCCGGCGCTCCCGCTCCAGCTGCTCTCGCGCATGCACCCGGAGTGGGCGGACGCGCCGCTCGCGGTGGTCGAGGAGGATCATCCGCAGGCACGCATCCTGTGGGTGGACCGGCGCGCGGCGCGCAAGCGCGTGCGGATCGGCATGCGCTACGCGTCCGCGCTCCAGCTGACGCGGGAGCTGCGGGCGGCGCCCGTCCCCGCGGAGGCGCTCGCCGCCGCGCGCGCGGAGGTGCTCGAGGCGCTGCAGGCCCGCACGCCGCGCGTGGAGCCGGATCCTTCGCGGGCGGGCGTCTACTGGCTGGACCCCGCGGGCATGGGCAACCTCTTCGGTCCGCTGGAGCGCTGGGCCGCGAACGTGCACGACGCGCTGACGGTGCTCGGCTTCGATGGGGCGGTGGTCGTCGGCTTCGGGCGGCTGCCGTCGTGGGCCATCGCGCGCATGCGCCGCGGGCCGTTCGTGCTCGAGTCACCCGCCGAGGAGGCGCGACTCGCGGCCCGGGTCCCCCTCACCCGACTCGAGGTGCCGCCGGAGCTCCGCGACGCGCTGCTCGCGCTCGGCATCACGGACCTCGGCGGCTTCCTCGCCCTGCCCCGCGGCGACGTGGGGACCCGCTTCGGGTCGGAGGCGCGGGCGCTGCACGCGCGCTTCGCCGACGCGCTGCGCGACCCGATGCAGCCGGCGCCCTTCGTCGAGCCGATCGTGATGGACGCGGAGCTCGATCCGCCCGACGACGACCAGCATCGCCTGCTCTTCTGCATCAAGGGCGCCCTGCACGCGCTGCTGCACGAGCTGGCCCGGCGCTCGCTCGCGCTCGGCGCGCTGACGATCACCTTCGAGCTCGAGCGCGCCGACCCGCACGTGGAGCGCATCGAGCCCGCGCGCGCTACCCGGGACGGGCTGTCGGTGCTCGAGCTGGTGCGGCTGAGGCTCTCGTCGCTGTCGCTCGCGTCCCCGGTCGAGCGCCTCGTGCTGACGGCCGAGCCGGCCAGCCTGGACGGGACCCAGCTGGCGCTCTTCGGCGGGCGCCGCAAGGACCCGGAGGCGTCGGCCCGGGCCATCGCCCGGCTGCGCGCCGCCTTCGGGGACGAGAGCGTGACCAAGGCGCGCCTGACCGACGGATGGCTGCCCGAGAACGGCTGGGCCTGGGAGCCGATCGCGCACATCGACGAGCCGCGCCCGCGGCCCGAGCCGGCGCGCGGGGTGCTCGTGCGGCGCGTGCGCCCGACCCCGGAGCCGCTGCCCCGCGGCGCCGACGGCCGGCCCCAGACGAGGCCGGGGCTGACCGCCCTGACGGGGCCCTATCGCTTGCAAGGCGGCTGGTGGGTGCGCGAGGCCGCGCGCGACTACTACTTCGGCGAGCGCGAGGACGGCGCGCTGCTCTGGCTCTTCTTCGACCGGCGCCGCGAGCGCTGGTTCCTGCACGGCCAGGTCGACTGATGGACGGCTACGTCCCGCTCTGGACCAAGACCAACGGCTCCTTCCTCGAGGGCGCGAGCCACCCCGAGGAGATGGTCGACCGCGCTGCCGAGCTCGGCCTGCCCGCGCTCGCGGTGACCGACCGCGACTCGGTCAACGGGCTGGTCAAGGCGTGGGTGCGCGCCAAGGAGCGCGGTCTGCCGCTGCACGTCGGCGCGCAGGTCACCGTCGGCGAGCCGGGCGGCGCGGCGCATCAGGTCGTCTTGCTGTCATGCACCCGCGAGGGCTACGGGCGCATGACCCGGCTGCTCACCCTGGGCCACGCGCGCCGCCCCAAGGGCGAGTCGCTCGTGACCCCACGCGAGCTGGCCTCGCACGCCGACGGCCTCGTCGCGCTCGCCCCGGACCCGGACACGCTCGGCTGGTGCGCCGAGGCCTTCGGCGATCGGCTCTACGCGCTGCTCGCCCGCCATCGGCGGAGCGACGAGGTCGAGCGCGAGGCGGCGCTCCGGGTCGCGGCGCGGCGCTTCCGGGCGCCGGTCGTGGCCGCGGTGGAGGTCCTCTATCACGACCCGCGACGCCGCTTCCTCGCCGACGTGCTGACCTGCATCCGCCACAAGACCACGCTCGACGCGGCGGGTCGGCGTCTGAAGCCCAACGCGGAGCACTACCTGCCCTCGGTGGAGGAGATGGCGCGACGCTTCTCGGACCTGCCGGACGCGGTCGCGCGCACGCTCGAGGTCTCCGCGCGCTGCCGCTTCGCGCTCGAGCAGCTGCGCTACCGCTACCCGGCCGAGCACCTGCCCGATGGCGAGAGCGAGCAGAGCTGGCTGCGCAGGCTGACCTACCAGGGGGCGCGCGAGCGCTACGGGGGCGAGATCCCGAGCGACGTGGCCGCGCAGCTCGAGCGGGAGCTGAGCCTCGTCGAGGAGCTCGACTACGGCGGCTACTTCCTGACCATGTGGGACATCGTCCGCTTCTGCCGCGAGAACGACATCCTCTGCCAGGGGCGCGGCAGCGCGGCCAACAGCGCGGTCTGCTACTGCCTCGGCATCACGGCGATCGATCCGGTGCGCATGGACCTGCTCTTCGAGCGCTTCCTGAGCCGCGAGCGCGCCGAGCCGCCGGACATCGACCTCGACATCGAGCACGAGCGCCGCGAGGAGGCCATCCAGTACGTCTACGCGCGCTGGGGCCGGCGCCGCGCGGCGATGGTGGCCAACGTGATCCGCTACCGAACCAAGAGCGCCATCCGCGACGTGGGCAAGGCGCTCGGCCTGCCGCAGACCGCGCTCGACCACGCGAGCAAGCTCTCGAGCGGCTGGGGCGAGCCGCTGAGCGAGGAGGCGCTCCGGCGCGCGGGGCTCGACACGGAGAGCCGCCGGGTCCGTCAGCTCGCCGCGCTGGTGCCGGAGATCGCGAACTTCCCGCGGCACCTGTCGATCCACCCGGGCGGCTTCCTGCTCGGCGCGGAGCCCATCGACGAGCTCTCCCCGGTGGAGCCGGCCACGATGGAGAACCGCACCGTCGTGCAGTGGGACAAGCAGGACGTCGAGGATCTCGGGCTCTTCAAGGTCGATCTCCTCGGGCTCGGCATGCTGACCCAGATCCACCGCTGCTTCGATCTCCTGCGCGCCCACGAGGGCCCCGACCTGACCATCGCCACCGTGCCCGCAGAGGACCCGCCGACCTATCGCATGATCAGCGCGGCCGACACGGTGGGCGTCTTCCAGATCGAGAGCCGCGCGCAGATGTCGATGCTGCCCAGGCTCCAGCCGCGCACCTTCTACGACCTGGTCATCGAGGTGGCCATCGTGCGCCCGGGGCCGATCCAGGGCGACATGGTGCACCCTTACTTGCGGCGTCGACGCGGCGAGGAGGCGGTGACCTATCCTCACCCGAGCCTGCGGCGCATCCTGGAGAAGACCCTCGGCGTGCCGATCTTCCAGGAGCAGGTGATGAAGCTCGCGGTGGAGGCGGCGGGCTACACGCCCGGCGAGGCCGACCAGCTCCGGCGGGACATCGCCGCCTGGCGCTCGCGCGGGCGGATCGACGAACACGAGCAGAAGCTGGTGCACCAGATGGTGAGCCGCGGCATCCCGCGCGACTTCGCCGAGCGGGTGTTCTCGCAGATCCGTGGGTTCGGCGAGTACGGCTTCCCCGAGAGCCACGCGGCCAGCTTCGCGCTGCTCAGCTACGTCACGGCCTGGCTCAAGTGCCACCACCACGCGGCCTTCACCTGCGCGCTGCTGAACGCCTGGCCGATGGGCTTCTATCAGCCCTCGACGCTGGTCGAGGACGCCAAGCGGCACGGGGTGGAGGTGCGCCCGATCGACGTGCACGACAGCGGCTGGGACTGCTCCCTCGAGCGCGCGCCGCGCGGCGACCTCGCGATCCGGATGGGGCTCCGCTACGTCAAGGGGCTCGGGGAGCGCGAGCGCGCGCGGCTCGAGGCGGTGCCCGGCCCGTACGCGGATCTCGCGGACTTCGCGCGGCGCACCAAGCTCGGCAAGAAGCCGCTGCTGGCCCTGGCGCAGGCGGGCGCGTTCGGGGCGTTCGGGCTCGATCGACGGCGCGCGATCTGGGCCGTGCGCGGCGTGCTCTCGACCGAGCGAGACGGGCTCGACCTCGCGCCGCCCGTGGCCCCCGACGCCCTGCCCCGCTTCGCGCGCCTGAGCGCCGCGCAGGAGGTGAGCTGGGACTACGCGCACAGCCTGCACAGCGCGCGCGGTCACCCGATGGCGCGGCTCCGGGCCGCGCTGCGCGAGCGGGGCGTGCCGGACGCGCGCAGCCTGAACCGCGTGGAGGCGGGAGGGCGCCGCAAGGTCACCTACGTCGGCATGGTGATCTGCCGACAGCGACCGCAGACCGCGACCGGGGTGACGTTCATGACGCTCGAAGACGAGACCGGCCTCGTGAACCTGGTGGTGTGGCGGCAGGTCTACGAGCACCACGAGACCGTCGCGAAGACCGCGGCGCTGATCGAGGTCGACGGCTATCTGCAGGAGGAGCAAGGCGTCGTGCATCTCATCGCGGAGCGCCTGCGCGAGCCGCGCTTCGACGTCGGCGAGCGCGGCGCCGCACCGCGCTCCCGCGATTTTCACTGACCGTCGCTCGGGGCGGGGCACGTGTGATAGGGACGGTGCGTGCCCCGCGACAAAGCCGAGAGGGTCGACGACAACCGCGTCGTGACCCTCACCTTCACCCTCGAGGACGAGACCGGCGCGCCGATCACCGAGGCCCCGCCGGCCGCCCCGTACGTCTATCTGCACGGCCACGGACAGCTGCTGTCCGCCTTCGAGGAGGCGCTGGACGGCCGCGAGGTCGGAGAGCGCTTCAGCCTCACCGTGCCCCCGGACGAGGCGTTCGGGCGCCGGCGCGAGGCCCCCGAGCGGGTCCTCCCGCGCGACGCGCTGCCGAGCGCTGGTGAGCTCGTGGCGGGCGCGCAGCTGACGATCGACGACGACGGCGCGTCGATCCCCGCCTGGGTGGTCCGGTCCACCGCCGCGCACGTCGTCGTGTCGCTCCAGCACCCGTGGGCGCGAGACGGCGCGGTGAAGATGGACGCGGAGGTGCTCCAGATCCGCGAGGCGGACGCCGAGGAGCTCGAGCGCGGACGCGCGGCGCCGCGCCGGGAGGACGCCGCAGCCGAGGTAGAGCCGCCCGACACGACCCCGGAGCAAGGACAGGAGGAGGAATGAGCACACGCATCCTGACGCGCGCCGACGTCGAGTCGTTGCTGGAGATCGAGGGCGCCGTGCACGCGGTCGAGGGCGCCTTCGAGGCGCACGGGCTCGGCCACGCGCGCATGCCGGCCAAGGTCTACCTCGATCTGCCGGAGCACGACGGCGACTTCCGCGCGATGCCGAGCTTCATGGACGGCTCCGCGGGCGTGAAGTGGGTCAACTCGCACCCGAAGAACCCGGAGCGACACCAGCTGCCGAGCGTGATGGGCGTCTACATCCTGAGTGACCCGGCCACCGCCGCGCCGCTCGCCGTCCTCGACGCCACCTGGATCACCGCCGTGCGCACCGGCGCGGCGGCGGCCGTCGCGTCCAAGCACCTCGCGAAGCAGGGCGCGCGCACCATCGGCTTCGTGGGATGTGGGGTGCAGGCGCGCACCATGCTCGCCGCCCACCGCGTGTACTTCGACGACCTCGAGGTCCTCGGCGCCGACGTCTTCGCGGACGCGGCGCAGCGCTTCGCGACCGAGGTCGGGGGCCGCGCGGTGACGCTGCGCGAGGCGTGCGGATGCGACATCGTCTGCTGCGCGACGCCCGTCCGCACGCCGGTGGTGCAGCGCGCCTGGATCCAGCCCGGCGCGCACGTCAACGCGATGGGCGCGGACGGGCCCGGCAAGCAGGAGCTCGAGGCGGACATCCTCCTGCACGGCCGCGTGTTCATCGACGACTGGGATCAGGCGACGCACAGCGGCGAGGTCAACGTGCCGCTCCACGCGGGCACGCTGAGCCGCGACGACATCGCCGGCACCATCGGCGAGGTCGTCGCGAAGAAGATCGCCGGCCGTAGCGCGCAAGACCAGATCACCGTCTTCGACTCGACCGGGCTCGCCATCCAGGACCTCGCGGTCGCCCGCGCGGCCTACGAGGCCTCGCTGGAGAAGGGCGTGGGCCTCGAGGTCGCGCTCGTCGGCTGATCACGCCGCCCGGTACGAGATGATCGGCGTCTGCCGCACGTAGTGGCCGCCTCTCAGCGCGCCGAGGATGAGGTCGGCGACGTCGGCGCGTGAGATGGCGATGGAGAGCGTCGACCAGTCCTCGACCTCGCCGTGCGCGTAGTCGCCGGTGCGCGGGCCGTCGGTGAGGTTCGGCGGGCGCACCACGGTCCAGTCCAGGTCGCTCTCGCGCAGGCTCGCCTCCTGTCGCTCGTGCTCCTGGACCGGGCGGCGCAGGTACGTCGGGAAGAGGACGCGGCGGAGGAAGAACGGGAGCTTCGCCCGCGACGCGCCCGCCCCCATGATGCCGACCACCGCGACGCGGCGGATCCCGAGCTCGGCCATCGCGTCCGTGATCGCGCGGAGGCCCTCGCTGCGGACCTTCGAGCGGCTGAGCGCGGGGGCGCCGAGCGCGCAGACCACCGCGTCGACGCCCGCGAGCGTGGCCGCGACCGCGTCGGGATCCGTGGCGCTGCCCTGGACGACGCGCAGGCCGTCGCGCGGGGCGAGCTTCGACGGGTCTCGCGCGAGGGCGGTGACCGCGAGGCCGGCGTCGAGCGCCTGGTCGAGGACGGCCCGACCGATCCCGTTCGTGCCCCCGAAGAGGGCCACGTGGCGGACGGAGAGGCGGGTGGATTCGTGCTTGCTGAGGACCTGTTGCATGGAGAGCTCCTTTCGCTCGCCCTCAATCTGCTGCCGCTCTTGCCGTGAATCGAACGAATGACTTGAATGGGGCCATGAGCAACGTTCATGACACCGCCGCGCTCCATCAGCTGGACCTGAACCTGCTCGTGGCCTTCGACACCCTGGCCCGCGAGCGCAGCGTCACGCGGGCCGCCGAGCGCGCGGGGGTCACGCAGTCGGCCATGAGCCACACCCTGCGGCGCCTGCGCGAGCGCTTCGACGACCCTCTCCTCGTGCGCGGCGCCTCGGGCATGACGCTGACCCCTCGGGCGGAGGCGCTGGTGGTCCCGCTGCGGGGCGCGCTGGTGGGCCTCGCGCGCGCGCTCGAGGCGCCCGAGGCGTTCGATCCCGCGGCCTCGACGCGTGAGCTCCGCGTGGTCGCGCCCGATCTCTTCGAGCTGCTCGCCTTGCCGCGGCTGTGGGCGCGCCTCTCGGAGGCCGCGCCGCGCGCGCGCCTCGCGTTCCAGCCGCCGCCTCGCGAGCTGTCCGATGCGCTGGAGACGGGGGAAGTGGACGTGGCGATCGCGCCGGTGCTGCTGGGAGAGGAGGCGACGGACCTCGGCGTGCGCACCGGGCCTCAGCTGCGGCGCCAGACCCTCTTTCGCGATGGCTTCCGGTGCTTCGTGCGCGCGGATCACCCGGCGCTCTCGGGCCGCAAGCGCATGACCGCGGCGCGCTTCGCGGCGCTCGACCACCTGCTCGTCTCGCCGACCGGTCGGGGCCCCGGCTTCGTGGACGGCCTCCTCGCGGCGCAGGGGCTCGAGCGGCGCGTGGCCCTGCGCGTGCCGCAGCACACGACCGCGCTCTCGATGGTGCGCCAGAGCGACCTGGTGCTCACGGCGCCCGCGTCGCTCGAGGCCGCGTGCGAGGACGGCCGGGTGCGCTCCGTGGCGCCGCCCTTCCCGCTCCCCGAGCACGCGATCACCCTCGTCTGGCACCCGCGCTTCTCGGACGACCCCGCCCATCGCTGGCTGCGAGAGCAGGTGGCCGCGGTCGCGCGCGCGATCCGATCGGTCAGTCCGCGGCGATGAGCTTGGTGAGATCCTTCGTGAGGTTCTTCTGGTGCGCCTCGATCGTGCCGCCGCCGATCTCGAGGAGCTTGGCGTCGCGCCAGAGCCGCTCGACCGGGTACTCGCGGCAGTAGCCCGCGCCGCCCATCACCTGCATCGCCCAGTCGGCGACCTGCTTGCCCACGGGCGCCGCGAAGAGCTTCGCCGCGTCCGAGCCGACCCGCGCGCGGTTCCCCGGCGCGACGTCACGGGCGACGTTGTAGGTGAGGCAGCGCGCCGCCTCGGTCATCGCGTAGCCGTCGCCGATGTAGCGCTGGATCTGGCCGTAGCGGTTGATCGGCTCGCCGAACGCCTTCCGCTCCGCGCCGTAGCGCACCATGATGTCGACGCAGCGCGAGGCGATGCCGCAGCTCATGGCCGCGAGCGTGACGCGCTCGATCTCGAGGTTGCGCATCATGTGCGTGACGCCGCCCCCGATCTCGCCGAGCAGGTTCGCCTTCGGGATCTTGCAGTTCTCGAAGATGAGCTCGGACATCGTCGAGCCGCGCATGCCGAGCTTGTCGATGTGGTTCGAGGTGCTGAACCCGGGGCAGTCGCGGTCGACCACGAAGGCGGTGATGCGGCCGTCGACCTTGGCGTAGACGAGGAAGCAATACCCCTCGCAGCCGTTGGTGATGTAGGTCTTGGTGCCGTTCAGCACCCAGTGGTCGCCCTCGAGGGTGGCGGTGGTGCTCATGCCGAGCACGTCGGTGCCGGCGCCCGGCTCGGTCATGCCCATGCCCGCCACCCACTCGCCGCTGATGGTCTTGGGCAGGTAGCGCTGCTTCTGCTCGTCGTTCGCGCAGTGGTAGAAGTTGTTCACGAAGAGCATCGAGTGCGCGAGGTACGCGAGGCAGAAGCCCGGGTCGCTCTTGCTCAGCTCCTCGTGCACGATGACCGCCGCGAGGGTGTCCATGCCCGCGCCGCCGTCCTCCTCCGGGATGGTGATGCCGAGCAGGCCCAGCTCACCGAGCTTGCGGAACAGCGCCACGTTCAGCTCGCCCGACTCGTCGTGCGCGGCGGCCTGCGGCTCGACCTCTTTGCGCACGAAGTCGGCGACCGTCTGGCGGAGCATCTTGTGCTCGTCGGTCGGGTGGAAGAGGGCGTCGGACGTGGGGTTCTGCATGGTCGAAACGTGCCGTCAGGCGCCGGAGAGGGACAGGGGCCGTGTGCGTTTTCACAAGCGCGGGACGCGCGGCGAAAAGGGAGTAAGGTCGGGCCGATGCGCGGATTCATGGCCTTCCTGTTGACGTGCGCGCCGATGGTCGCGTCGGCGCAGCGCGACGAGGACCCCGAGGAGCTGGAGCGCGTCGAGATCCATGCCGAGTCGCAGGCCGAGGCGCAGGCCGAGTCAGACGCCGAGACGGCCGAGCCCGAGGCCGAAGCGGCCCCCGATCCCTCCGAGGAAGAGAGCGAGGCGCGACCGATCGGGCTCGTGCTCGTGCTCGGCGGAGACGACGCGGCGGCGGGAGCGCGGGCCCGCGCCGCGGTGGTCGAGCGGCTCGACGAAGACGGGCTGCGCGCGCTCGCCGAGGCCGACGTGGCGATGCGGGTCTCCCCCGCCCGCGTGCGCGCCTGCGCCGCGACCGACTGCGCGCTGTCGATCGGCCGCGCGGTCGGCGCGTCGATGACGGTCGGGATCACCGCCTGGGGAGGCGAGGCTCCGACCGTGACCGTGACCCTGGTGCTGGGCCCCGACCGGAGCTTCACCGCCACCGAGGCGGTGCGGGACGGCGCGGTGGAGATCGCGGCGCGCGACGCGCTCGTGGCCGCCCAGGCGGAGCGGCGCCGCGCGCTGATCGTCGGCGGCATCGTGGGCAGCGGAACCGAGCAGGAGGCGGAGGAGGAAGACGTCAACGTGCCCGTGATCGAGGATCCCGTCGCGGCCGAGCGCCCGCTCGAGCAGCTGGTGCTGCCCACCCTGCTCGGCGCGATCGGGCTCGTGGCGGTCGGCGTCTCGGTCTACGCGATGATCGACGAGCAGTGCGCGGTCCGGGGCCCCGTGTCCGGTATCTGCCTGCGCGGCGACGGCCCCAACTACGGCATCGGCGCTCTGTTGGCGGTGACGGGCGGCCTCTCGATCGCGGGGGCGATCCTCTGGCTCACCCTCGGCGGCACCCCGCCCGAGATGGGCGACATCGACGTGGTGATCGGGCCGGGCGGCGCGGCCGTCCGGGGGAGCTTCTGATGCGCTGGGCGGCGCTGTGCTTCTGCCTCGCGCTCGCGGGCTGCCTGCGGGTGGACATCGATCGCTGCGGCGACGATCCGCCGCACCCGGAGTGCGCGCTCCTCGACGGGGGCGGGGACGGCGCGATCGCGGACAGCGCCGTCCGAGACGGCGGGACGATCGACGGCGGCGCGGAAGACGGCGCGGTCGACGGCGGCCCGGACGACGGCGGCCCTCGGGACGGCTCGGTCGACGGCGGCCGGGACGACGGCGCGGTCGACGGTGGGGCCCCCGGCGACGCGAGCCCGGACGCGAGCAGAGACGCCGGGTAGGCGCGCGCGTGTCGCCCGAGCGCCACGCGCCCTGGGATCCCCGCGCATTGGCTCCACCCATCCGCCCGTGTAAAGCCAAGCGGAGTGAGTCCGAGATGAGCGGCGCCGAAGAGAGCACGTCCACGGAGGGATCGCCGTCGTCGAAGATGGAGACCCGGGGGCTCGGTGTGCGCTACGGCAAGACCTGGGCGCTCGAGGACGTCTCCGCGCCGATCGTGCGAGAGCGGGTGACCGCGCTCATCGGGCCGAGCGGGTGTGGCAAGAGCACCTTTCTCCGCGCGCTCAACCGGATGAACGACGTCATCGACGGAGCGCACACCGAGGGGACCGTGCTCCTCGACGGGCAGGACATCTACGCGCGGCAGGTCGACGCGGTCGAGGTCCGGCGGCGGGTCGGTATGGTCTTCCAGAAGTCGAACCCCTTCCCCAAGAGCATCTTCGAGAACGTCGCCTTCGGGCTGCGGATCGCCGGGGAGAAGGACCCGAAGAAGATCGAGGCGCGGGTCGAGGAGTCGCTCGCGCAGGCGGCGCTGCTCGACGAGGTGAAGGACCGGCTCGACGAGTCGGCGCTCGGCCTCTCCGGCGGGCAGCAGCAGCGCCTCTGCATCGCGCGCGCGCTCGCCGTGCGGCCCGAGGTCGTGCTGATGGACGAGCCCGCCTCGGCGCTCGACCCCATCGCGACCGCGCGCATCGAGGCGCTCATCCGTGAGCTCGCCGAGCGCTACACCCTCGTCATCGTCACCCACTCGATGCAGCAGGCGGCGCGGGTGAGCGACTTCACGGCGTTCTTCTATCTCGGCAAGCTCGTCGAGTACGGGGAGACCCAGAAGATCTTCACGCGGCCCACGCAGCAGCGGACCGAGGACTACATCACGGGGCGCTTCGGCTGATGGCGCGGCCGCACACCAGCCGCGCCTTCCAGGAGGAGCTCGAGGCCCTCTCCGCGCGCCTCGTCGGCATGGGCCAGCGCTGCACGGAGCTCATCGAGATGGCGAGCCGCGCGATGAGCGAGCGCGACGTGGAGCTGGCCGCCCGCGTCGAGGCGGCGGACCGGGAGATCGACACGCACGAGATGGAGATCGACGAGCTCGCGGTGCGCATCCTCGCCCTCCGCCAGCCCGCGGCGCGGGATCTCCGCTTCCTCGTCTTCGCGCTGAAGGTCGTCACGGATCTCGAGCGCATCGGAGACGAGGCGGCCAACCTCGCCGAGCGAGGCGCCCAGCTCGCGGCCCAGGGCGTGCCGCGGACGGACCTGCAGCCCGCGCTCCAGGAGATGGCCGCGCTCACGCGCGTGCAGGTGGAGCGGGCGCTCGAGGCGTTCGTGGCCGGCGACGAGGCGCTCGCGCGCGAGGTGAGCGCCCGGGACGACGAGGTGGACGAGCGCTACCGCCACCTGATCGACGCCTGCCGCGACCACATCGAGGCGCACCCCGATCAGACCGAGGTCGCGATCTGCCTGGCGTCGAGCGCGAAGTACCTGGAGCGCATCGCGGACCACGCCACCCACATCGCCGAGATGGTGGTCTTCGTCACCAGCGGCGAGGACGTCCGGCACCCGGAGAAGCGCTGAGCCGCCCGAGCGGCTACCCTGGCCACGTGGACGGGGGCGAACGTCGGCGGTTCGGGCGCTACGAGACGCTCTTCCCGATCGCGCAGGGCGGCATGGCCGAGGTCTGGGCCGCGCGCGCGCTGGGCGCCGCGGGCTTCCAGAAGCTGGTGGCGCTCAAGCGGATGCGCCCCGAGCTCGCCGCGGACGCGAAGTTCGTGACCATGTTCCTCGACGAAGGTCGGGTCGCGGCCAACATCACCAGCCCCCACGTCGTCAGCACCCTCGATCTCGGTCGCGCGGACGACGACTCGCTCTATCTCGTCATGGAGCTCGTCACGGGCGCCTCGCTCGAGCAGCTCATGCGCGAGGCGACGCTGCGCGGCGAGCGGCTGCCGGTCGGGCTCGCGGTCGACATCGTCGCCCAGGCCGCCCAGGGGCTGCACGCCGCGCACGAGGCGCGCAGCCCGGCGGGCGAGCCGCTCGAGATCGTTCACCGCGACTGCTCGCCGCACAACATCCTCGTCGACGTGCACGGGCAAGTGAAGATCACCGACTTCGGCATCGCCAAGGCCATGGAGCGGCAGACGCGGAGCCAGGCCGGGGAGATGAAGGGCAAGCTCAGCTACCTCAGCTACGAGCAGGCGCGGGGCCACGCGGTCGATCGGCGGAGCGACATCTTCATCCTCGGCATCGTCGCGTGGGAGGTGCTCGCGGGGCGGCAGCTCTTCGAGGCGCGGAGCGCGGTCCAGGCCCTGCACCGCATCGTCACGATGGAGATCCCGCGCCTCGACCAGATCAGCGACGTCAGCGCCGACCTCGCGGACGCGGTGGCCCAGGCGCTGGTGCGCGAACGCAACGAACGCTACTCCACCGCCGCCGCGTTCGCGAACGCGCTGCTCAACGCCCACGGGGTGCGCACGCCCCCTCCGAGCGAGCTGGGGGCGCTGGTCCGCCGCTTCGGGGGCGATCAGCTCAGGAAGGTCGAGGGCGGCATCCGGGAGTCGATGGGCGGCAGCGCGGTCGACCTGATGAGCGCCTCGGAGCCGGAGTATCCGATCCCGCTCGCCGCGGTGAAGTCGAGCCCGCCCCCTCCCCGCGAGCGCATCCGGACCAAGCCGCTGGCCGCGCTGGCCTCCCCGCCGCCGCCCGCGTTCTCCACCACCGGATATCCGGAGGGCGACGCGAAGCCGCCGTTCCCGCAGACCGCGGTTCAGGACGTGAACGACGCGGTCGACCATGAGGTGGACGACGACTCCCCGCGCGAGCGCGCCGCGACCTTGCCGATGCACGGCGCGCCCGCGCCGCGCGTGAGCCACGCCACCGTCGCCCTCCCCTCCGAGCCCCCGCCCAGCGGCCCGCTCCCCTCCGAGCCCCGGCTGCCCACTCCGCGCGAGCGCGCTCGGACGCAGCCCCTCTCCACCCCCGAGGCTCCGCCGTGGGAGCGCCGCCCGAAGCGCTCGCGCGCCGGCGTCTGGGTCGCGCTCGCCGCGCTCCTGGTGATCGCGCTGGGCGGCGCGGGCGGCTGGTGGGTGGCCACGCGCGGCCCCTCGGACACGCCGTCCGAAGCGCCCCGCGCGGCGACGGCGCCCGAGGCGAGGCCGGAGACGCCCGCGCCCGCGCCCGCGCCCGCGCACGCTGTGGAGCCGGTCGAGCCGGTCGAGCCCGTCGAGCCCGTCGAGGCCGCGACCGAGGCCGGCGAGATCGAGGCGTCCATCGATCACCAGCCCGCGCCCCGCGAGCGGCACCCCGCGGCGAAGGCGCTCCGGCCGCGGCCGCCCCGCCCGCGCCCCGTGGGCCGAAGGCCGGCCGCGATCCGGGACGAGGCGAGCCCACGGGGCGATCGCGAGGCCGCGCTCGACGAGATCCCGGGGCTCGGCGATTAAAGCTCGGCCAGACGCAACCGCGCCGCGCCCGGCGCGATGCGCGCGGCATGTCAGCCTTCCAGCCCCCGAGAGACCCGAAGCTCGCCTCCACGATGGTGCTCCCCGCCTGCGACCCTACGGGCGCGTCGTCCGGGTTCACGGCGCCCGCCCAGGACTTCGCGGACACCGTCCTGGACCGACCGGTCATCGACCTCGACGCCCTCCGCGCGGCCGAGCCCCAGAGCCACCGAGGCGTGATCGTCTTCCTGGTGCTCACCCTCGGCGCCACGGGGCTGCTCTTCCTGGCCGCGCTCGCGGCGGGACTCGCGCTCCACTTCAGCTGATAAGCTCCGCGCCATGAACGCGCGAACGTGGGGGGCGATCGCCGCGGCGACGCTCGCGATCTCGGGGTGCTCGAAGCTCGCGGACCTGCTCGGGGACGACGAGGCGGACGTCGCGCCGACGGCGAGCGACCCGTCGCTCGTGCCCGTGCAGCCGGTGGAGCCCGAGCCCGTCGCGCCTCCGCCCGAGCCCACGCCCGTGCCCGAGGCCCAGCCGGCGCCGGGCGGCTTCACGCTGCCTGGCCTCGAGGGCTTGCCCATCCCGCTTCCGATCCCCCAGGGCGAGGCGCGCGATCCCGAGCCCCCCGCGCGCGGCTCCCTCGGCGCCGCGCCCGCGGGCTCGTGGGACGCGAACGGTCACATGACGCGGGCCTTCCTCGAGCAGGAGACCCGCGAGATCCACCGCGCGCTGCTCGCCGCGCTCGATCCGGCCCAGCGCGCGCAGGTGGAGAACATCCCCTTCGAGATCGTCGACGAGCGGAGCGAGCCCAACGCGGCCGCCGCGTGCCTCCGCTCGCAGCACGCGCGCATGATGATCACGAGCGCGATGATCGAGCTCGCGGCCGGCATCAGCGAGGCCAAGGCCTACGACGAGCTGGCCGACACCCAGACCTACGAGACCTACGTCACCAGCGTGGTGGACCAGGTCCGGCGCGAGCAGCCGGTCACGGGCGTCGACCCGAGCCTGCACACCGCTCCGCACGCGACGGACGCGCACAAGCTCGCGCGGCAGCGCCACCTCTTCGACCAGCAGATCGCCTTCATCCTGGGCCACGAGCTCGGCCACCATCACCTCGGACACACGAACTGCGTGGGCGGCCGGACGCAGGCGCAGATCGAGCGCGACGAGATGGCCGCCGTCCTCTCGCACACGGTCCCGCCCTTCGAGCAGCCCCGCGAGATCGAGGCCGACATGTGGGGCCTGACGAACGTGCTCGAGGCCGGACACGAGCGCCCCGGCGGCACCTGGAACCACGAAGGCGCGTTGCTCAACATGGACTTCTTCCGGCGCCTCTCGGACCACGGCGGCGCGGAGCTGGTGCTGGCCTTCCTGAGCACCCACCCGCCGAGCATCATCCGCATCCCGATCATCCGCTCCACCGCCCAGCAGTGGACGCCCGGGTGGCGTCCGCCCCGGATGCCGACGCCGGGCGACGCGCCGGGCGGGGACGGCGACGCGGTCGAGATCCCCACGCCCGGAGGGCCGATCCGTCTCCCGGGCAACCTGCCGATCGATCCCCGCCAGCTGCCGATCGATCCCCGCGCGCTCCCGATCCCGCTGCCTCAGCCGCGCTGAGCTCAGGCCCTCGGGTCCAGGACCAGGGCGCGGCGCGGGGAGCGGCCGAGGGCTTCGGCGAGGCGCTCGCGGATCAGAGCGACGAGCGGCTCGTTCACGCTGCGACGCAGGTCGTCGCGCGCGGTGACGAAGCCGATCTCGCGGACGGGGATCGGCGCCACGAGCGACCGCACCTGCGCCTCACGGACGGCCGGGTCGAGGCGCTGCACGACGAGCGCGGGCAGCAGCGTGCCGCCCAGCCCGCCGTCGACGAGGCGGATGAGCGTCTCGAAGCTGCCGCTCTCGAAGTGCACCGGCGGGCGGGCCGCCTCGGCGCCGGCCGCGCAGTAGCTCAGGACCTGTGAACGAAAGCAGTGCCCCTCGGGCATGATCCAGAGCGGCCGCCCCTCGAGATCGGCCTGGGTCACCTTGCGCTTCCGCAAGAGCGGATCCGCCGGCGGCAGGTACGCGTAGAGGCGCTCGCGACCGAGCGCCGCCTCCGAGAGCCCGGGCGCGTCGAGGGGCGTGGCGGCGAGGCCCCCGTCGAGGGTGTCCGCGCGCAGCCGATCGATCATCACCTCCGTCTCGAGCTCCTCGATGGTGAGCTCCACCCGCGGGAAGCGCGCGAGGAAGGTCGGCAGGAACAGCGGGACCACCGACGGCGAGAGGGTCGGGATCACGCCCAGCCGATAGGGCCCGGAGGGCTCCCCGTGCGCCACGACGACCTGACCGAGCCGCTCGGTCTCGCGCAGCACCGCGCGCATCTGGGCGATCGCGGCCTCCCCCTCGAGCGTGACCAGCACCGGCTTCTTGCTCCGGTCGAAGAGCACCGCGTCCAGCAGCCCCTCGAGCTTCTGGATCTGCATGCTCAGACCGGGCTGCGAGACGTGGCTGCGCTCCGCCGCGAGGCGAAAGCTGCCGGCGTCCGCCACGGCCACCGCGTAGCGCATCTGCGTGAGGGTGACCTGGGAGAGATCCATGGCCAACGATAAGAAGGAGTGAACAGGTCTTCAAGTCATTCGAATGGATCTATGCGCGAGCGGCCTCATGTTCAGTGGGACCTCGCGGGGCAACCGCTCCGCTCCCCGAACCCGAAAGGCTCCTCATGTCCCTCATCAACACCCAGCTCAAGCCCTTCCGCGCCCAGGCCTACCACCAGGGCGACTTCACCGAGATCACCGACGAGACCGTGCGCGGTCGCTGGTCGGTCTTCTTCTTCTACCCGGCGGACTTCACCTTCGTCTGCCCCACGGAGCTCGAGGACCTCGCGGCGAAGCACGACGAGCTCCAGAAGCTCGGCGTCGACGTCTACGGCGTCTCCTGCGACACGCACTTCTCGCACAAGGCGTGGCACGCGAGCTCGGAGAAGGTCGGCAAGGTCCAGTTCCCGCTGCTCGGCGACCCCACCGCGACCCTCGCCAAGAACTTCGAGGTCTACGTCGAGGATCAGGGCATCGCGCTCCGCGGCACCTTCGTCGTCGACCCCGAGGGCCGAATCAAGCTCTACGAGGTGCACGACGACGGCGTGGGCCGAAACGCGGACGAGCTCGTCCGCAAGGTGAAGGCCGCACAGTACGTCGCCGCCCACCCGGGTGAGGTCTGCCCCGCGAAGTGGGAGGAGGGCCAGGCGACCCTGAAGCCCTCGCTCGACCTCGTCGGCAAGCTCTGAACCGCGGGCTCCCGGCGACCCTTCGCGCCGGGAGCCGCCCTTTCTCTTCTCAGATGGAGCGATGACTCATGTTGGACGACGCCCTCAAAGCACAGCTGGCCGACGCGCTTCAGCGCCTGAAGCACGCGGTCGCGCTCACCCCCTCGCTGGATGACTCCGAGACCTCGGCGCAGATCCAGGCCCTCCTCGCGGACGTCGCCTCGACCTCGCCCCTCGTCTCGGTGGAGGCGCCCGACCCGGGCGCGAGGGCGCCGTCGTTCGCCATCCACCGCCCCGGCGAGCCGGGCCGGGTGCGCTTCGCCGGGCTGCCGATGGGACACGAGTTCACGTCGCTCGTGCTCGCGCTGCTGCACGTCGGCGGGCACCCGCCGCGCGCGTCGGAGGAGACGCTCTCGGAGGTGCGCGGGCTGACCGGTCCGCTGCACTTCGAGACGTTCTTCTCCCAGGACTGTCAGAACTGCCCCGACGTCGTGCAGGCGCTCGACATGATGGCCGCGCTCCACCCGGGCATCTCGCACGTGGCCATCGACGGCGCCGCTGCCCGCGCCGAGGTCGAGGCGCGGGGCGTGATGGCCGTGCCGACCGTCTTCCTGAACGGCGAGCCCTTCGGCCAGGGCCGCATGGAGCTGTCGCAGATCCTGGCCAAGCTCGACGGCGGGCTCGCCGCGCGCGAGGCGGCGAAGCTCGATGACAAGCCCATCTTCGACATGCTCGTGGTGGGCGGCGGCCCGGCCGGCGCGGCGGCGGCGATCTACGCGGCGCGCAAGGGCATCGAGACCGGCGTCGTCGCGGACCGCTTCGGCGGTCAGGTCGCCGACACCCTCGGCATCGAGAACTACATCTCGGTGGTCGAGACCGTCGGCCCCCACTTCGTCGGCGCGCTCGAGGCGCACGTCGGCGCCTACCCGGTCGACGTCATGAAACACCAGCGCGCGGCCAAGCTCGTGCCGGGTGAGGTGCACGAGGTGCAGCTCGAGAGCGGCGCGTCGCTCCGGGCGCGCAGCGTGGTCATCGCCACCGGCGCCCGCTGGCGAGACATGGGCGTCCCCGGTGAGGCCGCCTACCGGAACAAGGGCGTGACCTACTGCCCGCACTGCGACGGACCGCTCTTCGCGGGCAAGCGCGTGGCCGTCATCGGCGGCGGCAACTCCGGCGTCGAGGCCGCGATCGATCTGGCGGGCGTGGTCGCGCACGTGACGCTCCTCGAGCTCATGCCCGCCCTGCGCGCGGACGCGGTCCTGCAACGCAAGCTCCGCTCGCTCCCGAACGTCGACGTGATCACGAACGCGCGCACCACCGAGGTCGTCGGCGACGGCGACAAGGTGACCGGCCTCGACTACGAGGACGCGCGCGACGGCTCGGCCAGGACCGTCGAGGTCGCGGGCGTCTTCGTGCAGATCGGCCTCTTGCCCAATACGGGCTGGCTCCGCGGCACGCTCGCGCTCTCCCCGCACGGCGAGATCGTGGTCGACGATCGGGGCGCCACCTCGATCCCTGGCGTCTACGCCGCGGGCGACGTCACCACCGTGCCCTTCAAGCAGATCATCATCGCGGCCGGTGACGGCGCCAAGGCCGCGCTCGGCGCGTTCGACCACCTGATCCGCGCGACCGCGCCGGCTGCCTGACCCCAGGTCACGCGGACTGGCCACTCGAGTGGCCGGTGTGTCGATGGCGGCGGCACGACCCGCCCTCCCCCTCCCTTGGCTCGTCGTGTGCAAAGCTCGGTCGCCATGGGAACCAACGACCGACCGAGCCGGAGCAAGGGGCGCCTCGCGATCGCGACGACGGGGGCGCTCCTGCTGAGCGCGTCCCTCGGCGGCTGCGCGGTCCCCAACGCGACGGACTGCGATCGGGCGGTGGACGCCGTCGAGACGTGCACCGGCGCGAGCCTGGAGGAGGCCCCCTATTCAGCCGCGTGCGAGCCCTCCGAGGCGGCACACGCGAGAGAGATCGTGGCGGAGCTCGACCGGTCCGGCTGCGAAGGCGAGGCGCCCGCCGTCGACTCCAAGGCCGACAACCCCCTCTGCCTCGGCACGCGCTGGGATCCGCTGCGCGTGTGCCGAAACCCGCCCCCGCTCGGGGAAGCGCCCGCGGGGGAGGCGACGCGCCATCCGATCGTGCTCGCGCACGGCTTCAACACCACGACCGAGAACTTCTGGCGCTTCCACGACGACATCATCGACGCGCTGCGAGAGGACGGCCACCGCCTGGTCGCGGGCGACGTGCCCGCCTTCAACACGCCGCAGGTCCGGGCGGAGGCGCTGGCCGCGCAGGTCGACGCGCTCATCGAAGCCGGCCACGAGAAGGTGAACCTCGTCTGCTTCTCGATGGGCGGGATCGACTGCCGCTACCTCGTGAGCCCCGCCGGCCTCGGCTACGGCGACCGCGTCGCGAGCGTGACCACGATCAGCGCGCCGCATCAGGGCACCGCGGTCGCGGACATGGTCATCGAGGCGCTCGAGGCGGGCGACCGCATCGGCGCCGGGGACGCGGGGCGCTGGCTCCTCGAGCTCTTCGGGGTCCAGGCGAGCCGGCTCTACGGACAGGACGGCGCGGACGTCGCGCTGGTGGCCGCGCTCGCCTCGATGTCGGAGCGCGGCATGGTCGACTTCAACGCCACCTACGTCGACGACCCGCGCGTCGACTACCAGTCATGGGCGAGCGCCTCGTACGCGGGCGGGCTCGCGCTCCCGGGCTGGCGAGGCCGGCTCGAGGAGGCCTGTCAGGGCCGGGTCCTGACGCACGACTTCGAGCGCGACGTGATGTTCGCGGCGTTCGTGCCCACCGCGCCCATCGTCGCCCACGGCCGGGAGCTGCGCCCGCACGACGGGGTCTCCACGGTCGAGGGCGCGCGCTGGGGCACCTTCCGCGGCTGCGTGCCCGCGGATCACCTCGACGTCGTCGGCCAGGTGAACGACCACCGCCCGAACCGCCGCACCGGCTGGGACTACGTGCGCTTCTATCGCAACCTCGCGTTCGATCTCGCGGCGCGCGGCCTCTGAGCGCGGTTGCGGGCGGAAGGCGCGTCGGCCAGATTGCGACGGCCGAGCAGCACCCGTGATCCTGGTCGTCTACACCACCCACTATCGCGAAGGCGGCCCCAGCTTCGAGCGCGCCGCGCGCACGCTCGGCGACGGGCTGCGACGCGAAGACCCGGAGCGCGCGGTCCGGGTCGAGCGCGTCGAGAGCAAGCGAGCGCTGCGCCGCGTCCTGGCCGACCTCGCGGCCCGGGGCGAGACCCTCGAGGCGCTACACGTCGTGGCCCACGCCGGCATGTACGGGCCGATGTTCGGCTCGACCGACTGGCCCGAGCAGCTCAGCCCGCGCGAGTGGCAGACCCTCGAGATCCCCTTCGCGCCCGGAGCCGAGGCCTACTTTCACGCCTGCCGCTCGGCCCGCTGGTTCGCGCCCTTCTTCGCCCGCACCTTCGGGGTGCCGGCCCACGGATACCACTGGTACACCGCGTTCTCCGCCGCGCCGGATCGCTTCGTCTGGCCCGGGCTCCGCGGCGACGGTCACCCGCTCTACGTCTTCGGCTGCCCGGGCAAGAAGTCTCACGGGCTGCTCGCCTCGGCGCGCAAGTACGCGGGCCTCACGGCGGCCGAGCCCATGCGACGCTTCGAGCCCGAAGGAGACGCGGCGGTCGGCTACGACGGGGTGGCCGAGGCCTACGACGCGGTGTTCGACGACATCCGCGTGCGACACGACGAGGTGCGATGGATCGAGGCGCGGCTCGACGCCCTGCCGCCCCGCCCTGACGTGCTCGACCTCGGCTGCGGCAACGGCGCGCTCCTCGCGCAGCTCGCGCCGCGCCTGGCGAGCGGGGTGGGCCTGGACGCGTCGGCGCGCATGGTGGAGCGAGCGCGCGCGCGGACCACGCAGCTGGCGCACGTCTCGATCGCCCACGTGGACGGGCCCTCCATCCCCCTGCCCGACGCCAGCGTGGACGTGGCGATCTCGATGCTGTCGTTCCGCTACCTCGACTGGGATCCGATCGTGCGGGAGCTCGGGCGCGTCCTGCGTCCGTCCGGCCGGCTGCTGGTCGTGGACATGGTCGAGAAGCCCGCGTCGCTCTGGCAGCTGCCGCGCGCCACGTGGGACCGAGGGCGCGTGCTCGCGCGGGCGCTCGGCACCCCCTCGTACCAACGACGCCTGCGCGCGCTGGTGCGCTCTCCCGAGTGGGCGAGGGTGCTGGCCCACAACCCGATGCGCGCCTTGCACGAGTACGACTGGTACCTCCACAGCCGCTTCCCCGCCGGGCAGATGTGGACGCTCAACGTGGGTCGACGGGCGCGCGTGATCGCCTTCGACACGGGCCCCTTCCGCGAGGCGCGCCTGGACGCGCTGTCCTATCCATGAAGCTCGGCACGCTCGACTGGGGCATCGGCGGGCTCGGCGTGCACCAGCGCCTGCTCGCGCTCGGCGTCGCCGACGACGCGCTGTACCTGAGCGACGCCGGCTTCACCCCCTACGGCAAGCTCGAGGAGGACGCGCTCGCCGCGCGGGTGGCGGGCTGCCTCGAGCGGCTGTCCGCCGCGGGCTGCACCCACGTGGTCGTCGGCTGCAACGCGGCCAGCACCGTGCTCTCCCACCCGCGCGTGCGCCACGCCGCCGCGACGCTGCAGGACGTGCTCGGCGTGATCTCGCCGACGCTCGACGCCGTGCTCGCGGCGCCCCCCGCCGAGGTGCTCGTGCTGGGAGGCGCGCGCACCGTCGCCTCGAGCCTCTATGCGCGCCCCCTCGAGGCGGCCGGCGTGCGCGTGAGGCAGCGGGTCGCGCAGCCCCTGTCGGCGCTGATCGAGGCGGGCGTGCTCGAGGGGCCGGCGCTCGACGCGTGCCTCGACGCGATCTGCGGCCCCGTGTCCGACGCCCGGGTGGTGATCCTCGCTTGCACCCACTACCCGGCCGTCGCCGACGCGATCGCGCGGCGCTTCCCCCACCTCGAGCGATGCGTGGACCCCTCGGTCGAGACGGCCCGCGTGGCGCACGCGCGCTGGGGTATGGCGCACGCACCGACCCGCGCCACGACGGCCTGGACCACCGGGGACCCGGCGGCGAGCGGCCGCACGGCCCTGGCCGCGTTCGGGGTGGAGGCGCGCTTCGAGCGGGTGCCGTGAAGGCGGGACGCCGCGCGTTCTCGTCAGCGCTCGGAGAAGCCTGTTACCGTGCCCGCGACGATGACGCGACCGCTCGCACTGGCTCTGTTCGCCTGTCTATCCGGGTCCCTCGCCGCCGCGCCCGCCTCGGCCCAGCAGGCGTCGTACGGGCAGTACCTGCTCGTGCTCGACGACTCCGGCTCGATGGACGACTCGGACCCGCGCCGGCTCGTGGAGATGGCAGCCCTGGCGTTCGCGGGCGCGCTCGAGGACGGCGACCAGGTGATGCTCGCGGGCCTCAACGAGCTGGCGAGCGGCGAGGTGACGGGCCCGCGCTTCGTCTCCCCGCGCGAGCTGCTCGAGGGGCGCGACGGCCCCGAAGGCACGCGCCGGCTCAGCTCGGAGCGGGTGACGCGCCTGGGCCAGCACGAAGGCCAGACGCCTTGCCGCGACGCGCTGGAGCGCGCGCGCTCGATCCTCAACGCGATGGCCTCGGCCGGGGCGCCGCAGACCCTGCTGATGCTGACCGACGGAGCGTGCAACGGCGGCGCGGTCACGCCCTCGGCCGAGTGGCTGGGCGGGCTGCGCGCGCGCGAGCGGTTTCGCTTCGTGCTCCTGATGCGTGAGGGACGGACGCGCCCGGACCCGACGCTCGCACAGTACGCGCGCGACACCGGCTGGACGGGCGACGCGCGGGTCGCCTTCGACGCCCGCTCGCTCCTGCGCGCCTTCGCCGAGGTGCTCTCGTTCTCTCGGGGGCTGCGCTACGACGACGGCGGCCGGGTCGGGCTCGAGCGCACCTTCGCGGGCGCCCGCACCGTGCGCGTGCTCGCGATCCAGGAGCAGGGGACCGAGCGCATCGCCCTCGCGCGCGTCCAGGACGGGCGCCGCTCGGACCTGCCCGGCGGCCCGACCTATCGACACCCCGAGCACGGCTGGAGCCTGCGGGTCGCGGCGGACGCGGCGAGCCCGACGCCCTACGCGGTGACGAGCCCGACGGCCGGCGCGGAGGTGCTGGTGATCCCGGTCTACGGGCGGCTCCGGATCGAGGCGGTGGTCGCGCCGTGCGGAGAGGCGCCCGAGCTGCCGTGGAACCACGAGCGCACGGTGCGCGCGGGGCAGCCAGCGTGCGCCTGGGCGCGGCTGGTCGGCGACGCGGGCGAGACCATCCACCCCACCCGCTCCTTTCACTTCCAGCTCGAGGTCTGCGAGCAGGCGGAGTGCGCAGACGCGACCGCGATGCAGGCGGGCGAGGACGGGAGCTTCCACGCGCAGCTCGGCGCGCAGCTCCCGCTCGGCCGGCACGAGCGGACCTTCCGGGCGAGCGGCGAGGGCATGGCGGCGCCGATCTCGCTGCGCCGCGGCTTCTCGGCCGTGAGCTTCGGCGTGCACCGCGTCGCGACGACCGACGCGCCCGGCCGCCCGATCCGCGAGGTCGCGCTGGGCACGCTGCCGCAGCCGACGGCGAGCGATCTGTCCCTGACGGTCAGCGGGGCTTTCCCGGCCGGGAGCCACGCGTCGATCACCTGCGAGGTCGAGGGCGATCCCGCCGCGCAGGGCTGCGTCGAGTGTCGCCCGCGGACCGACCGGGTCGCCCTGACGGACCCGTTCACGGTCCAGCTCACGGTCCGCGCGACCGCCTTCTGCCCCGCGGTGTCCGACGACGAGGGGCGCGAGCTGCCGATCACGATGCGCGCGCTGATCCGCCCCGAAGGCGAGGTGCCCGAGCACGCCATCCCCATCCGCGCGACCCTCCGCTACGCGCACGCCGCGCCGCTGACGATGGAGCTCGCGGGCGGCGCCCGTGCCGAGCATGCGTGGGTGGTCCCCGGCCCCGTGGCGCCCACGGAGGTGACGGCGCGCCTCGAGCTGGACGCGGACGGCGTGACCGGCGGCGCGACGGCCGAGACCCAGCGCCTGCGCGCGGGCGAGGACCGCACCGCCTCGCTCGACGCCTTCGCGGAGGCCGAGGACTGCTGCGGCGCGGGCGACTACACGGGCACGCTCGTGCTCGAGGCGGCGTCGGGCGGGCCCGCGCTCCGGGTCCCGGTCACCGTCACCGTCACCGACCCTGGCTTCTGGGTGTGCCCCGGCAAGCAGATCGCGATGGCGCTCGCCGCGCTGCTGGCGCTGGCGTTCCTGATCTGGCTGATCCGCGGCTTCCTCTCGCCCGCGAAGTTCCGGGACGGCGCGGTGCTCATGTGGGCGCGCAGCCACGACGCGCTGCTCCGCCTGCGCGACGGCGACGAGGGCTGGCGCAAGCTCGGCCGCTTCACCGAGACGGCGCGCGGCTTTCGACGCAACGCCACCCTGCACCTCGGCGGCAAGCAAGCACCCTTGCCGTCTCTCAAGCGCCTCGCCGCCGACGGACGCATCGAGGCGACCGAAGGCGGCGGCGCGAAGCTCATCGTGACGGGCCCGGGGGTGGAGAAGTTCGAGGAGTCGAGCGGCTGGGTCGAGCTGTCCCCGGGCGACTACCCGGTGCCCAACCGCGTGACCCTGCGTCGCGGCGAAGAGACGTACCTCCAGCTGCGGCTGTGATCAGCCCACGGCGCTGGACGCGATGATCGACGCCTGAAGCGGCGAGGGGGTTCCGCTCGGGACCGCGCGACCCCATGACATGCGGGTCCGCCATGTCTTGCCACGATCCCAAGAGCGAGTTCTGTCCCCACGCGGGAATGATGGCCGCCCAGAGCGAGTCCCCCGCGAGCTTCGCGGGCAAGGTCGCCGGCGACGCGCGCCTCCGCGTCCGCGCCGCCGCCCTGGTCGCGCTCGCGCTCTGGGGGCTCTACATCCTGGTCGAGTCGATCCGCGGCCACGTGGACGACTTCATCGGGGGCACCGCCCTGACGGTCGGGCTCGGCTCGGCCGCCTTGCTCTGGGCCTCGACCCGCTCCCTCGGCGCCAAGACGATGGCCGCGATCGGCTCGCTCTATCTGCTCGGGACCAGCTTCGCGATCGCCGCCGTCGAGCAGCACGCCGGCATGGCGGTCGGGCTCGGCGCAGGCGTGAGCTGGACGGCGCTCTGGGTCGCCTTCTTCCCGCTGCTGGTGCCGTGCTCGCCCCGCCGCACGCTGGTCAAGGCGCTGGTGGCCGCGACCGCGACCCCGCTCGCGTTCCTCCTCTTGGTCGTCTTGCCCGGCCGGCCCATCCCCGCGCCGCTCGAGCTGGTGGCGCTCTTCGTCCCCGTCTACGTGGCCGCGCTGATGGCCTTCGCGGGGGCCAAGATGCTCGAGAAGCTCGGCGATCGCCTCTCTCAGGCGGTGTCGGTCGGGCGCTACGAGCTGGTGCGCAAGCTGGGCGAGGGCGGCATGGGCGAGGTCTGGGAGGCGCGCCATCGGCAGCTCGCCCGGCCCGTCGCGCTCAAGGTGATCACGCCCAAGCGGGAGGACGACACCACGCAGCGGCGTCGCTTCGAGCGCGAGGCGCGCGCGACGGCGGCGCTGCAGTCCCCGCACACCGTGCAGCTCTACGACTACGGCACGACCGACCAGGGCCAGCTCTTCTACGCGATGGAGCTGCTCGAGGGCATGGACCTCGAGGCCCTGATCCGCGAGCACGGCCCGATGCCGCCCGCGCGGGTCGCCCACGTGCTCCGCCAGGCGCTCGACTCCCTCGAGGAGGCGCACGCGCGCGGCCTCGTGCACCGCGACATCAAGCCGGCGAACCTGCACCTCGGCCGGCACGGGCTGCACCACGATCACCTCAAGGTGCTCGACTTCGGGCTGGTGAAGCCGGCCCCGGGAGACGTGGAGCTCGGCCCGACGCTCACCGCCGATGGGCGCATCAGCGGCACCCCCGCCTACCTCGCCCCCGAGACGGTCGCCGGCGACCGCGACATCGACGGCCGCGCCGACGTCTACGCGCTGGGCTGCGTCGCCTACTGGCTGCTGACCGGGAAGCGCGTCTTCCCGGGCGAAGACATCTTGCGTGTCGCGGTCGCGCACGTCACCGAGACCCCCATCCCGCCGAGCCTGCGCGGGGCCGAGGATCTGGGCTCGGACTTCGAGGCGCTGATCATGGCGACCCTCGAGAAGGATCCCGTCCGACGCCCGGACGCGGCGAGCCTTCGCGAGATGCTGGCCTCGGTGAAGGTCGGCCCGTGGTCCGAGTCGGACGCGAAGGACTGGTGGGGGGAGCACGGCGCGCTGCCTCCGCCCCGCGTGCGCGAGGACACGCCGACGCCGCGCACGGCGCCGATGCGCCCCGCCATCTTCGGCCACGCCTGAGCCATACTCCGCCGCGTGGATCGATGGACGCGGGCGAGCTTGGCCTCGGCGGCGCCGCTCTGGGCAGCGGCCGGCGCCACGCTCGCGAGCCTGGCGCCGGTCGCGGGGGCAGACGCCCGCTTCGCGCTCGTGACCTCGGGCATGGCCTGGCCGCTGGCGATCGCCCGCGCGCTGCGGCCCGGCGCCTCCGCGCGCTCCCGGTGGGTCGTCGCGCTCCTGGCCCTCCCCTGGCTCGGCGCGATCGCGGCGCCGAGATCCACCCTCGCCCTGACCTGGCTCAGCGGCGGCGTGCTCTTCCTCGGCGTGGACGCGCTCGCGCACGCGGCGCGGACCAGCTGGAGACTCGCCCGGCCGCTCCCGGCGCGCCTCGCGCTCTCCGCCGTCGGCGCCGCGCCGGGCCTCTACCTCTGGGTCGCGGCCGGCGTCGTGCTCTTCAACACCCAGCTCGCCATCGCGCCGGTGAAGCTCGCGCACCAGCGGCCGGCGACGGATCCGGGCGAGCGCGCGGTCACCCTTCACACCGACGACGCCTACGCGCTCGGCGCGACCTACACGCCGGGCGAGGACGGCGCCCCCGGGATCGTGCTGACGCACGGGGTGGCCGACGGGCGCACGCGCTTCTTGCCCTGGGCGCACCGTCTGCGCGAGGACGGCTACCACGTGCTCCGCTACGACCTGCGCGGGCACGGCACGAGCGAGGGCGCGGTCGTCACCTACGGCCAGCGAGAGCGCGTGGACCTGCGCGCCGCGATCGCGTGGCTCCGCGAGGCGCCCGGCGTCGACGGCTCCCGGATCGGGCTCGCCGCCGCGTCGATGGGCGGCGCGGTCACCCTGGCCGCCCTCCCCGACCTCGCCGCGGATCCACGGAGCGGGGTGCGGTGCGCGGTCTTGCTCGCCCCGGCGTCTTTCTTCCCCGAGCTCGTCGCGCAGCGCGTGGCCTTCCTGGGGCCGCTCGCGCCCTTCGTGCTGAACGGCAGCGCCGTCGTCGCCCGCGCGATGGGCCAGACGCCGATGACGGCGTGGGACCCCGTCGCGCGTCCGCCCGGGCTGCCCGTCTTGGTGCTCCACGGCACCGCGGACCGGACCATCCCCCCGGCGCTGAGCGAGCGCCTCGCCGCCCGCGACGCCGAGGTGGAGCTTCAGCTCCTCCCCGGCGTCGGGCACGACGAGATCCCGGCCGTGGTCGCCGCGCAGCGCTGGGATCGCGTGCGCGGCTTCTTGACGGATCACCTCGGCGAAGCGCCGCCGCTCAGTTCTCCGAGATGACCTCCTCGACCGGGGTCGCGCCGCCAGAGCCGCCCTCGTCGGCGGGGCTGAGCTGCGCGTCGCAGACGGCCTTCGCGCATCGGTAGGCGGCCGTGTTGCCGCAGGGCACGGCGCCGCCACAGTTTCGCAGACACCCCTGATAGTCGCGCGCGCAGCCCCCGTCGCCGTTGCAGCAGCCCATGCCGAGCGCCTGCGTGTTCGCGCCGACGTCGGAGTCGGTGGACGCTTCGGGAACCTCGAGCGCGGGCTCGATCACAAGCACCGCGAGCGGCTCACCGCCGGCGCGCTCCACGACGAGCTGCGACGCGACCGGCAGCGACGCCTCGACCTGGCCGTCGGAGAGGCCGACCGCTTCCCCGCCGTCCCAGCGGAGGCGGAGCTCGCCCTCGGTCGCCCACGCATCGAGCAGCTCGGGCGCGAGCCACACCGCGCCGCTCTCGACCGTGTAGACACCGACCACCTGATCGGTGCCGTCCAGCACCAGCGGCAGGGTGCCTCCGGACGCCCCTTCGTTCGCGCACGCGCCGAGCGCAGAGATCATGAGCAAGGCGGGCAGTAGACGAGCCAGTCCATTCGCGTTCATCGCGTCTCCTTCAATTCCATTTGCAGCGCTTCACGCGACACGCCGCCATGCGGTCGCGCCTCGCGCCGTCACATCGAGCCTGCACACTGGCAGGAGAGAGCCCTAACGCGAAGCGGTTGCGCTTGATCCGCGTTCAAGCGACGCGACCTCACTCGCCCCCGGGCGAGGAAGCACGCACCCCCACGATCACAAACCGAGATGTCGCGTGCTCGCGACTCAGCGGCGGTAGTTGCGGGTCTCGAGGCTCTTCGTGCGGCGGTTGCGAAGGCGCGTCGCGCTGCGGTGCTGGTTCTCCGCCCGCTTGATGAAGATCTCCTGGCAGCTCTGCGCCTCACCCTCGGCGACACGACGATGATACGTGCCGTCGGGGCGCATCTCCCAGGCGGAGCGATAGTCCTCGGCCTGCACGTCGAGGATCGCGCCCAGCTCGTCCTGCGCCGCCGGATCCTCCACGGGGACCACGGTCTCCACGCGGCTCTCGAGGTTGCGCTGCATCAGGTCCGCGGAGCCGATGTAGTACTCCTCGTCCCCGCCGTTGAGGAAGTAGTAGATGCGCGCGTGCTCGAGGAAGCGACCGACGATGCTGATGACCTTCGCCTTGTCGGTCAGCCCGGGGATCCCGGGCCGCAGCCGGCACGTGTCCCGGACGATCAGCTCGAGCTCGACGCCAGCCTTCGACGCGCGGTAGAGCGCGCGCGTCACGTCGACGTCCTCGAGGGCGTTCATCTTCATGCGGATGAGCCCGCGCCGCCCCGCCTCGACGTGCCCGATCTCGCGCTCGATCTTCGAGAGCATCGCGCGCTTCAGCACCTTCGGCGCCGGCAAGAGCTTGTGATAGTCGCGGCCCGGCGTGTAGCCGGTCGTCAGGTAGTTGAACAGCTCCGTCAGGTCGTGGCCGATCTGCGGATCGCACGTGAACAGCCCGACGTCCGAGTAGAGCCGCGCCGTGCCCGAGTGATAGTTGCCCGTCCCGAGGTGCGCGTAGCGGCGCAGGCCGTCGTAGTCCTGCCGGACGACGAGGATCACCTTGCAATGCGTCTTGAGGCCCACGACGCCGTAGGTGACGTGGATGCCGACCGCCTCGAGCCGGTTCGCCCAGCGGATGTTGGCCTGCTCGTCGAAGCGGGCCTTGAGCTCCACGACGACCGCGACCTGCTTGCCGTTGCGGGCCGCCTGCTCGAGGTGCCGGACGATCTTCGACTCCTCCGCCGTGCGGTAGATGGTCGCCTTGATCGCGCGCACCTTCGGGTCGTTGGCCGCCTCCTCGAGGAAGCTCTCCACGCTGGTCGCGAACGACTGATAGGGGTGGTGCACGAGCACCGAGCGCCGGTCGCGGATGACGTGGAAGAGGTTGCGGTCGGTCTTCAGGTCCGGGTGATCGACCGGGTGGTGCATCGGCGTCTTGAGCTCGGGCAGATCGATCTTGAACAGCTCCATGAGGTCGGCGAGCCCGAGCATCCCGTCGATCTCGAAGACGTCCTCGTCCTCGTCCAGGCCGAGCTCCGCCGCGAGGAAGCCGCGGGTGAGCGGCGTCATGCCCTCGGCCACGGTCAGCCGCACGATCGGGGCGAAGCGGCGCTCTCGCAGCTCCGTCTCGATCAGCGCGAGCAGGTCGTCCGCCTGCTCCTCGTCCTTCTCCGTGTTGGCGTTCCGCGTCACCCGGAACAGCTCGACGTTGTCGATGATCATGCCCGGGAAGAGCAGATCCAGGTTGGCCGCCATCACGTCCTCGAGCGGCACGAAGACCTGCTCGGTCCCCACGCGCAGGAGCCGCGGGATGCCCCCGCCGACGGGCACCTTCACCCGCGCGCGCAGGCTGTCCGGATCGGAGTCCGAGCGCCGGAGCGTGACGAGGATGTTGAGCGAGAGGTTCGAGACGAACGGGAACGGGTGCGCCGGGTCCATCGCCTGGGGCGTGACCAGCGGGAAGACGTTGTGCAGGTAGTGGTCGCGGAGGTGGGCCTGCTGGTCGGTGGACAGGTCGCTCCAGGTGCAGAGCTTGATGCCCGCCTCGAGCAGCGCCGCGCGCAGCTCCCCGAGCAGCTTCTGCGAGCGCTCCTTGAGCCCGCGCATCACGGCGTAGCACTCCGCGATCTGCTGCCGCGGCGTGCGGCCGTCCGGGGTCACCGTCTGCACACCGGCCGCGACCTGCTGCTTCAGGCCGCCGAGCCGCTTCATCACGAACTCGTCGAGCGTCCCGTTCGCGATGGCGAGGAACTTCACGCGCTCGAGCAGCGGGTTGCGCTCGTCCTCCGCCTCGTGGAGCACCCGCCGGTTGAAGGCGAGCCAGGTCAGCTCGCGATTCAGGAGCAGCTCCGGCGAGTCGAGATCGATCTCGGCCGGGATGGCCAGCGGCATCGGCTGGGGGGTGGGGATGGACTGCCGCTCGGGCGCTTCCACGGTCCCGGGGGAGCTCGCTTCGCTGGACATGTCGCTCACCCCCGGAAAGTACGAGATTCCGGGGCGATGGACCACCCTGGCGCGGCGCCGTCCGGGGACTACTCATGGCCCCATGCGGCACTGGCAGATCCTGGGGGTCGCGGTCTGCCTCCTCGCCGCCCCCACCCCCGTCTCGGCGCAGCCGCGGTGCCCGACCATCGAGGGCGGCGACGAGGCGCTGGCGGAGCGTCCGGTCGAGGAGCGCGCGGCCTTCGTGCTCGCGGCGAGCCGCCAGGCCTTCGCCGAGTCCGAGACCTGGACGACGATCTACGCCGTCGGCTACCTCGGGCTCGCGGCGGGGCAGCTCGCGCTCGGGGTCGCTCTGAACGACGAGGACCGGCTCATCGACTACCAGATCGGCGCGGCCAGCTCGATGATCGGCGTCGCGAGCCTGTTCATCCTCCCCGCGGCCATCCTGCGCGAGCAGCCCGCGGTCGAGACGCTGGCCCCGGCCGCGGCGGCGGGGGACTGCGAGGCGCTGGCCGAGGCGGAGCGGGTCCTCCTCCGCGGCGCGGCGAGCGAGGACTTCGGCACGAGCTGGCTGATGCACGTCGGCGGCGTCCTCTTCAACCTCGCCGTCGGCCTCTACATGGGGCTCTTCTACGGACACTGGGAGAGCGGCGCGATCTCCGCCGGCGTCGGCATCGCCATCGGCGAGCTGCAGATCCTCACCCGCCCCACCCCGCTGGGCGACGCTCTGGCCCGCTACCGGGCGGGGACGTTCTAGACGGCCGCCGCCTCGGATATCCTCGCGCCCGTGGGGGGAGAGCAGAGGTTCGCGGAAGGGGACTCGGAGATCTGCATGGATCACCGCGCGTTCCCCTTGCTGCTGCACACGTGGTGCGGGCGCCCGACGAGCCGCATCGTCGCGCAGTACTTCGACGAGGTCGCGAAGCTCGGTCCGCCGCGGCAGCCGTACTTCATCATCACCGACGCGGCCCGCGCCGGCCGACCGGACGCCGCGGTGCGACGCCTCATCAGCGAGCGGAGCGCGGCGCTCGCCGAGCAGCGAGAGGCGCTGGCGATGGGGAGCGTCGTGATCGTCACCAACCCGCTGGTGCGCGGCGCCCTGACCGCGATGGCCTGGTTCGACGCGAGCATGAGCGAGATCGAGTACGCGCCCGATCTGCCCAGCGCGCTGATGCACGCGCGCATGGTGCTGGGGGGCCGCGGGATCCCGTGGCCGAGCCGCGCCGACGCGCTCTGATCGGAAGCTCCGTCGCGCCCTGCGCCTTCTGATACAGTCTCCGCCGGTTTCCGGAGGGGCAACGAATGCCGATCAAGATCATGCCGGGTGAAGTCACGCCGACCCTCTTCGTGGGGCTCGGCGGATCGGGCGGACAGGCCATCGGGCGCATCGCGAAGCGCCTGCGCGCGAGCCAGGACTACGCGCTGAAGTACCAGTCGCTCGTGCGCTTCGTCGCCGTGGACACCAACGCCGCCGACCTCGCGCGCCTGCGCCAGGGCTATGGCCCGGTAGGGCACGTCGACGCGACCATCACGCTCAGCGACTTCGACAAGGTCGAGTACACCAAGCTCCGCCGCGGCGAGACCTTCGCCGACGCCGACGACTTCTTCACGCAGTGGGTGCACCCCTGGTACCGCTTCCGCGAGGAGTCGGGCGCGGGCGCAGGACAGATCCGCATCGAGAGCCGGCTCGGCTTCTTCCGGTCCATCGAGGTCGGAGAGCTGACGCGTCAGCTGCAGGACATCCTCGCGGAGCTCCGCAGCCACCAGCACGGGATGCGCCGCCAGGGCGCCCCGCTCCAGGTCTTCGTCTACTTCAGCACCGCCGGCGGCACCGGCTCGGGCGCGTTCTTGCCCTTCGCGTACGTGCTGCGCGACCTCATCGGCGACAAGGCGGCGCGCATCTTCGGCTTCGCGATCCTCCCCGACGCCTTCGAGGAGGTCGTGGGCATGAACCGCGACGGCACGCTCGCCAACGGCTACGCGGCGCTGAAGGAGCTCGAGCACCTCAACCGGCTCGACACCCAGGTGCCCGACGCGAGCGAGCCGAACGTCTTCCACTACGACCCGCGCAACAAGCACAAGACCACCGTCTCGCGGCGCCCCTTCGACCTCATCTACGTGGTCGACCGCCCCAACGACTTCAGCGTCGACGACGTGGGCGACGCGCTCGCGGACGCGACCTACGTCCAGATCTTCAGCCCGATCCTCGGCGACCAGCAGGGCGACTACGACAACTACACCAAGGAGAGCCGGACGGTCTTCCCGCCCGAGCTCGGCGACGACGGCTACACCGCGTTCTACGGGACGCTCGGCGCGTCGGTCCTGGTCCTGCCGCGCGAAGACATCCTCAAATACTGCGCGCGCCGATTCGCGGCGACGGCGGTACGCCGCTACCTCCTGCTCGACGACCCGGCCCTCGTCAGCGAGGCGCAGCAGGAGCGCTTCAAGCAGTTCAACGTCGACCGCGCGGAGCTCGAGCGGCTCAGCCCCGAGGCGCGCGCCGAGCGGCTCGACACCGCCTTCGTGCAGAAGCTCGACATGCTGGCCGAGCAGGATCAGGAGGGGGGCCACTGGCATCGCCTGAAGAGCGTCGGCGAGACCGCGAGCGCGAAGCTCGGCGAGGTCAGCCAGCAGACCGAAGGCGAGCTGCGCTCGTGCTGCGCGCAGATCCGCGAGATCAGCGCCGACCGCATCCTCGACGACGCGTGGACGCCCGCCGCGACGATGAACACGCTCGCGCGCGAGGTGGCCCAGGCGAAGAGCGAGATCGACGCCAAGGTCGCGGCCGTGGTGGCGCAGATCGAGAGCGGCGACTTCTGGGCGGACCTCCTGAGCAAGGCGGGCCCCGACGCGGCGCCCGAGCTGTCGCCCTACGAGCAGCGCTACGTGCTCATCAAATTCCGCGGGCCGGGTGGGCCGCTCTCGAGCGGCGCCATGGACGAGCTGGCGCAGAACGTGGCCCGGCTCCGCGCGGAGGCCGACCTCGGTCGGGACAGCCGCTTCCGGAGCGAGATGGACGCCCACGCGGCGGAGATCAAGCGCACCTACGGCGGCTGGGACAAGCTCCTGACCCGCAAGGACAAGGACTTCGAGGCCGCGCGCGACCGCACCGTCGCCACCTTCAACGAGTACGTCGACAAGAGCCGCGCGCTCTTGATCCGCGGCGCCCTCTACGACATCGGCGTCGCCCTCGGTCGCGCGGCGGACAACCTCCGCGGCAGCTACCGCAACATCGAGAGCAGCGCGGGGCGGCTCGCGACGGAGCTCGAGGAGAAGGCGCGCCGCTTCGAGTACGACGGAGGCCCCGACGCGCAGGCCAACGAGTTCGTGCTCGACGTGGAGGTGCTCCAGCACCCGAACGGGCGCGACCGGTTCTGGGGCTGGTACTACGAGGACCAGGTCGCGACGCGGCCCGAGTCGAGCGACCAGGGCGAGGTGCTCGAGGCGGTCCGCGAGGCGCTGCGCCCGAAGTACGACGAGCAGGGCCGGGCGCTCCGGCGCACCGCGCGCGAGATGATCAGCGACGTGGAGCAGTCGCTCATCGGAGCGGCGGCGCGCTTCCTGACCAAGCCCATCCTCGGCGACCCCGACTCGGACGACCCGTTCGAGCGGCAGGGCCTGCGGCTCGATGACGCGCTCGCCCTCGAGGCGAAGTACTACGGGCTGACGACCGAGAAGGTGGGCGCGGCGCCGCGAGACGCGCTCGGCAGCCAGTCGCCGCTCTCGCCCAGCGCGCTCTGGCAGCTCGAGCCCGTCAAGCGCTACGTGCGGCGCAAGATCGAGACGGCGCTCTCGAAGGCGCAGCCGCTGACCCGCTTCCACCCGGAGGCGAAGAGCATGATCAACCACGCGGACATGCTGCTCATCGGGTTGCACGCGCAGCTGTCGGGCGGCGACTTCTCCGCCATGCTCGACGAGGCCACCTACGGCAAGAGCGCCAACGTCATCGAGGACTGGGACGACCCCGACCGCATCGTGCTCTACCGCTCGATCCTCGGGGTGCCCGTCTACTGCTTCCCCCACGTCAACGAAGAGATGAAGGCGGCGTACCGTCGCTATCAGTCCAAGTCCGACAAGGGCTGGCCGCTGCACATCGACTTCGCGTTCGAGGGCCTGAACGACCTCGACCCGGAGGACGCGAAGCGGCACAAGGCGGCGGAGGCGGAGCGCCTGAAGGTCGGCCTGACCGCGATCGCGCTCGGGACGGCGCGCGGCGCGGTGGTCTCGAAGGACGGCATCTTCGCGCTCGAGCTCGAGAGCGGCCAGAGCGTGATGCTGGCCGCCAGCCTGACCGACGCGGCGACCCGCCTCCTGCACCTCGAGGACGACAAGCCCGCCGTCTACGACCTGGCCGTGGCCCCGCTCGTGGCCGACGCGCGCAAGGTGAGCGCGGAGAAGGCGCTCGCCGCGGAGGCGAAGTCGGCGACCGAGTCGTGGAAGAAGCGCTGCGTCTCGCTCGAGCTGATGGACACCCGCGACGCGGCCGAGGAGCGCGAGTACCAGGCGCTCCGAGAGGCGACGAAGCTCCTCGCGTGAGCACCGTATGAGCACCGTATGAGCACCGCATGATTACCACCCCGGAGGTCCCCTCGATCCTCGTCGGGTTGGGCACCTTCGGCGCGAAGGTGGTCCGCCGCGTGCTGGACGAGCGCGCCGAGGCGCTCGGCCGAGGCGGCGCCGACGACGACGACGCGCTGCTCTCCTCCATCGTCGTCGAGCGCGCGCCGCGCCCGGACGCGGTGGCGGCCAAGGTCATCGAGGAGGCGCGGAGCCTGCTCGCCCACCCGCGGCTCGTGCGCGCGCGGGACCGCCGCAGCGCCGAGGGGCTGACGCGGCTCCACATCTTCGTGGTGGCCAACCTCGCGGACGACGCGCGGGAGTCGCTCGGGGAGGTGCTGGCCCACGTCGAGCGGCGGCTGCTGCGGGAGCTCTCCCCCATCTTCGAGTCGTTCCGCACCGGGGCCGAGCGCAACCTCGTCGTGCTGCCGCTGCTCGCGATGCCCCACCCCGCCGCGCACCCCGACGGCGAGGCGTTGATCGCCACCGTGCGCGCCCTCAGCCGACAGCTCGCCGCGCGCCCCGCCCGCGCCCGCGCCGTGCCGCAGCTCTTCCTCATCGAGGACGTGGCCGAGTTCAGCGTGCTCGGCGACGCGGAGCTGACCCAGTGCGTGCGCAACTTCTTGACCTTGCTGCTCTACTCGCTCAGCAGCGTCGGCCCGGTCGCGCAGCTCCTGTACGGCGACGCGCCCGAGGAGCCGCTCGCCACCTTCGTCTGCGCGGTGAGCGAGCTGCCGCGACGCGCGCTCACCACCTACGCAACGGACGCCATCTGTCTGGAGGTCTGCGACGCGGTGCTCGAGCGCGAAGGGGACGACGTGAGCCTCCCCGAGATCGACGCGCTCGAGGAGGTGGAGCTGGCCGCGTTCGACGAGCCGCGCGACGCCGACCGCGACGTGCTCGAGCTGCTCAACCGCTACTACCCGGAGGTGCGCCGGGACCCGGAGCCGCGGTGGTGGGAGGGCGCGGAGGCGCTGCGAGAGCGCTACGGGCCCGACCCCGGTGACCCGAGCCGCGACGACGCGCAGCCCGCCCCGGAGCCCCCGGTGGGCTGGGCCCTGACCCGCATGCGGGAGATCGAGAAGTCCTGGCGCATGCTCCAGCGGCGCCGCTTCGACGACGCGATCGGCGGTGAGCGAGAGCGCATCGCCAAGGACCGCGACGCCACGCTCGCGGGGATCCGTCGCCGCGTGGACGAGGCGCTCTGGTCCGATCCCGACCCGGACGCGTTCCGACGCGCGGGGCTGTTGCTTCAGCGCATGGAGCGCGCGGTCTCCCTGCGGCTCGAGGACGCCATCCGCGACCGCGACGCGGCCCTGCCCGTCCCGCCTCCGTCCTTCGAGACCTTCCGAGACGCGCACGCGGGGTTCATGGACGCCGCGCGCCGCAAGCCCGACCTCGCGCGCGTCGTCCTCTACGGCCTCCTGTTCACCGCGGCCGGCGTGCTCTTCGCGCCGATCGTCTTGCGGGCGATCGCAGAGGCGCTGTCGATCGAGCCGAGCGCGTGGCAGTCCCCGTGGCTGCGCGAGCGCGGCTGGCTCACCGCGCTCGTCGTCAGCGGCGCGGGCGTCGGCGCGTTCCTCGGCCTGCATCACCGCAAGGCCCACCTCGCGGTGCGGGACGCCTTCCACGACATGTTCGACGCGCTGACGAACACGGTCACGGGCCTGCGCGACTCGGTGCTCGAGTACTTCGCCTCGCGCCTGCGGCTCGCGCGCGAGGTGGCCCGGGTCGAGGCGCTGCTCGCGGTGCGGAGCGCGATCGCGTCGGACGCGGAGCGGCTGACCCTCGTCGACCGCGCCGCGCGGCGGGCGCGCTCGCACCTGCTGGAGTCGCTGCGCGCGGTCCGCGTCGAGCGGGACGCGGAGGGCCGCCTCGATCCCAGCGGGCTCTTCGGCCAGGGCGAGGAGGCGCTGGTCGAGTCGATGCTCCCGCCCGAGGCGAAGGAGCACCTCGCGTCGCTGCTCCCGGTGAGCATGCGCGACGGCCGGGTCCGCGACACCCTCTTCGCCCTCGCGCGCGACCAGCGCTATCGCCACCGCTGGCGCGAGGAGGTCCCCTTCACCTCGCTCGCCGCGCTGCGCGGCGCCGCCTGGTCCCACGCCGAGCCCGCCGCGACGTGGGACCCGCTCGAGATGCCCGAGAGCGCCGACGCCACGACCCGGGCCCTCGCCGGCTTCGCGCGGCGGCAGGCCCGCTCCCTCCACGTGGCGCTCAACGTCTCGGGGCACGACATGCGGGACGCCTCCGGCACCACGGTCGCGCTCTCGGGAGAGCTCATCGCGCCGCCCCGCGCCTTCGACGACGTCCGCCGGCTGCTGGCCGAGGAGGGCGCGGCCGGTCGCGCGCGCGTCCCCGTGAGCCGAGGCCAGGATCCCGACCGCGCCTTCTACGTGATGACGGTCGGCGACATCGCGGACGACGCGGTCGCCTCGCTCGCGCCGCCTCCGGGCGACGACGACGGCCTCTTCGAGATCGAGCGCCAGCCCCCTCGATAGGACTACTTGGTCACATGTCGGCGGATGATCGCGACGGACAGTGGTTTCGGGCGCGCCGCGACGATGAAGGAGGGGCTATCAGCCCCTTCGAGGAGGAGCGACATGCCCGGAACCGCTGAACGAGCGAGGGCCGTCGTGAATGTGACCAAGTAGTCATAGGTCGCAAAAAAAATGGCGGGGCGCAGACACCATTGTCTGCGCCCCGCCGCCCGATCCCCTGGATGCGAGGATGATCAGTTGGCGGCGAGCTCCGCCTCGATGCGCTCGAGCTCGGCCTGGTAGTTCTCCTCGTCGATCTGGGCCTCCGCCTCGGCGGCGAAGTCCTCGGCGACGGGGATCTCGTCGGCGGTCGGCTCGGCGACCACCTCCTCGGGCGGCGCCTCGGCTTCGACCGTCTCGGTCTCCTCGGTCGTCTCTTCGCCGCAGGCCACGAGCCCGAGCCCCAGCGCCGCGACCAGCATCAGAAAGCGCCACTTCATCGTGCTTCTCCTTCCGCGGCCGCTTCGGCGGACGCCTCCGTCTCGACGTTGCCCTGCCCCGCGGCCGCCGCGGACGCCCGCCCGCTCAGCGCCGCCTGCAGGCGAGCCTGGTGACGGGCCTGCTCCCGCTGCATCGCCGTCGCGACGCGCGCGACGACCTCGGTGTTGCTCTGGGCCTGGGCCAGCGCCTGGATGCGCTGGAGACGGGCCACGGTGCGTGCGTGCGCGCGCAGCTCCGCCCGGGCCGCGGGCGGAATGTCCTGCGGACGCGGGGCGGCCTCGGCCTCCTCGCTCGCCTCGGCGCGAGTCCGCGCCGCGACCTGCTGCACACCTTCCGCCTGCGCCTCGCCCTCGGCGCGGACCTCGGCCCGCGCCTCCTGGCGCGCCTCGACGCTCGCCTCCTGCGTGGCCGCGAGCTGCGCGCGGACCTGCGCCCAGACCTCGGCGCGGTGACGCGCGGCGGCCTCCTGCGCGGCCTCGGCGTTGGCGCGCCCGTGCGCACCCGCCTCGGCGCCCGCCTGCGCGGCGCCCTCGAGCGCCCCCTGGGCCGCCGCCTCACCCTCGGCGCGGGCCTCGGTGTCGGCCTCGGCGTTGGCCGCGACCTCACCCTCGCCCTCCGCCTGGGCCGCCGTGCCCTCGCCTTCGGCCGACGCCTCACCGCGCGCCTCGGCGTTGACCGCGACCCGGCTGTTCGCCGCCGCGTTGCCCGCCGCGCGGCCGTTCGCCGCCGCGCCGCCGGCCGCGTTGCCCGCGGTGTTCCCGGCCGCCTCCGCCGTGCCCTCGACGCGTCCCCGCGCCTCGCCGCCCGCGCGGGCCGCGGTGTCCGTGGTGCCGCGCGCCGCGCCGCGCACCGCGCCGGTGGCCCGGCCCGTGGTGCCGCTGGTGTCCGCGCTGGCTTCGCCGCGCGCGCCCACCCTGCCGGTCACCCCGCCGAGCTGCGCGCTCACCGGCGCGCCGAGGGCCAGCGCGAGCGCTGCGGCCGTCCAGGCCGTCGTCTTCACATGCATGGAAGTCTCCTTCATCGAGTTGGTCTCGCTGTTCTCAGAAGCTGAGACGGCACGCGCCGCCCATCGTCTCGCCGAGCCAGGGGGCGCAGGTCACGCTCACCGTCTCGGCCTCGTCCTCGCAATCGAGGTCCACGTCGGCGTCCGCGGAGCCAGCCGCGTTGCCGACCACCGCCGCGACGATCGCGACGACGATGCCCGTCGCCGCGCCGAGGCCCGCGCCGATGTAGCCGACGAACTCGAACGCCTCGCCGATGGCGGCGTCGGCCTGCAGGCCCTCACAGACCGCGGGCATCGACCCGCAGTCGACCCCCGAGAGGTCCCCGGAGATGCCGTCGACCAGCACGGTCGCGATGATGCCGGCCGTCAGCAGCACCGCGGTGGCGCCGCCCGCGACGGCGACCCAGGGCCAGGGATCGAAGCCTCCCGCCGCGGCCACGTCCCCGTCGACGTCCGCAGCCGCGTCTGCGTCGACGCGTCCGTCCACGTCCCCTGCGAGATCGGCTGCGGCGCGTCCCCGCAGCTCGGCCGACGCCTCCGGCAGGTCGACGTCCAGCTCCGTCTCTGCGTCCATGCGCACCTGGGCTTCGACCTCGCGCGAGAGCCGCCCTTCACCGCGGATCTCGAGCCGGACCCGCCCCGGGCGCAGGTAGAGCGGCGCGTCCAGCGGCAGCGCCGCGGCCAGCTCGCCGTCCACGAACACCTGCCCGCGCGGCACGTCGGCCCGCACGCGGACCGCCCCGAGCTGCCCCTGCAGCTCACCGAGCGCCGTACCGACGCGCGCGTCGAGCGCCGCCCGCGCCTCGGCCGAGGCCTCGTGCTGGAAGCGGTGCAGCGCGATCCACGCGGCCTGCATGCTGCCGGACGCCTTCAGCGAGAGCCCCAGCATGCCGAGCAGGCTCGCGTCGGCCGAGAGGCGGTAGGCGCGCTGGAGGTCGGCCAGGGCGCCGGCCAGGTCGCCGGCCTCGAAGGTGGCGCGCGCCCGGGCCGCGATCGGGAGGGCCGCGTCGAGGTCCGCCTGGCTGGGGCGAGGCGCCGCGCGGAGCCCGACCCGCAGGGCCGCGTCCGCCTCCCCGCCCAGATCCGCGTCTGAGTCGATCGCCGCGTCGGCGGTCCCGCGCACGTTCGCGTCGATGTCGCCGCCCAGCCTGGCGTCCGGGTCCGGGCAGTCCGCCAGGGCCGGGGCAGAGATCGAGCAGAGCAAGAGAGCCAAGCAGTGGGTCGTCCGACGCATGGACGACTCGTTCAGCAACGGCCGTTCCGAGCGTGAAGCGCGGCGTCCGCGGCCTGCGCGTGGCTGGCTCCTGCGGTGTGCCCCACAACGGGTGTGGGCGGATCCCCAACGCTGCGCACGGGGCGGACATGGCGGAACCCCTCGGCGCCAAACGAAAAACGCCGCGCCATGGGGTGGCGCGGCGATCTTCGGATGGGTCGGCGGCGTGGGCTCAGTCGCCGCTTGCGCTGCTGCCGCGCTTGCGGCCACGGCGGCGGCTGCTGCTGCCGCTGCTGCCCTCGCCGCGCCCCTCGCCCGCGTTGTAGCGCTGGATGAGCGCGTCCGTGAGATCGAGGTTGGTCGGCGCCCACACGACGCCGCCTTCGCTGCGCTCGACGATGAGCGTGTAGCCCTCGGATTGCCCCATTCGCCGCAGGATCTCCTGCATGCGCTGGAGGATGCCCGACGTCGCCCGCGACTCCGCCTCGGCGAGCTCGCGCTGGTACTCCACGTACTTCGACTGCAGCTCGATGTACGCCTTCTGGATCTCTTCCATCCGGCGCTGCTTGGCCTGGTCGGTCAGGGTGGACGACGCGGCGTCGAACTCCTGCTTCTGCTGCTTGAGCTTGTTGGTGGCCTCGTCGAGCTCGCGCTGACGCTTGGTCATCATGCGCTTCAGGCGGCGCTTGGCGCGCCGGCCGTCTTCGGTCTCGGAGAGGGCGCGCTGGAGATCCACCACGGCGATGCGGGTGGTCTGCGCGTGCAGCTTGGGCGCCGCGGCGGCCAGCAAGAGGCCCGCCGCGAGGGTGAGCGCGTGTCGATGCAACCGCATACCGCGCCGCCCAACCTGCTCGTTCGCTCGTTCATTCCTCATCGATCGAGAGTCTCCTCGAAGAAAGTCGCAGGTGGGACGACGGAGAGCCTCCGGCATTCACACCCGGCCCGGACGTACGTTTTTTGCGACCTCCGCGCAAGGGGACCGCGCATCCGAATGGGACGTCGAGCCGGAAGCGCCACATGCGGCCATGCGCGGGGCTCGCATCTGTGAAGGCCACGGGGTGCGCGCGTTGTCGTATCCTGCGCCGTCCTCATGGGGTGGCTGGATCGGTACCTGTGCCCGCTCGCCGCGCTCGCCGAGCAAGCGGGCGCGGTGCTCGTCATCACCGTGCTCCTCGGCATGGCGGGCGGCGGCCTGCTGGGGACGGGCGTGGTGCGCCTGCTCTCGCGCCTGGTGCGCGCCGGACACGGGAGCTTCGCGCCGGGCTGGCTGGCCGCCACGTTGATCGCCACCGTGGCCTACCCGATCGGCGTGCTCGTCGATCCGCTCCTGAAGTCGACCGTGGACCCGCCGCCCGCCGCCATCCCGGAGGAGGCCTGGGCGCGCATCGGCTTCTTCGAGTGGAAGCTGCTCGGTGACTGGAGCTGGCCGATCCTCCCGCTGACGGAGCACCCCGCGGCCGGCATCGTCATCCACCTCGCGTTCTGGATCGTCGCGATCGTGCTCGTGCGCGCGCTGCTGCTCTGGATTCACCGCCACGACCACGTCACCTGGAACACGCCCCAGACCAAGCTGCCCTGGTACTACCGCTGGGTCGGCTCGAGCACGGCCCGCCGCGCGGACCACCGCTTCGTGCGCTGGAGCAAGCGGCTCGTCTACGTCGCCTGGCCGCTCTACCTGCTGTGCGGCTACCTGATGGCCAACGAGTCGATGAGCGCGACCCGGCGCGTCCCGCAGTGCGTGGCCGACGATCTGCTCACCGAGGCGGGCCTCGCGAGCGCCGCGGGCGCGTTCATGGGCAGCCCGATCGAAGGCGCGCCCGCGCCCGGCGCCTGGGTCCTCGGCGGGCTCCTGCTCTTCGGGCTGTCGGTGCACTTCATCCTCGAGGGCTCGCCCCCCGCCGAGCGCGAGAAGGAGATGGACGACGAGGAGGAGCCGCTGCCGGGCCCGCCCCCCGACCCGCTGCGCAGGCTGGGCGACGCGCTGCAAGCCCGCTATCCCGGCGCCTTCCTCGAGGCGCTCGAGCAGCACCCCGCGTCGGAGGCGGAGACGGCGGGCTTCCGCGACGGTGAGAGCCCGCTCGTGGCCGAGGCGTTCGCCGCGCTGGCCGGAGAGGACGCGTCGCCGTACGTGCACCAGCGCGAGGTGCTCGACCACCTGCGCGCGGTCTGGACGATGACCTCTCCCGAGGCCTCGGGCGCCTCGCCGGAGCTCCGCGAGGAGGCCGGGCCCTCTCCGATCCGTCGCGCCGACCTCTCCACCCCGCACGCGCTGGTGCTGGCCCCCGAGGGCTCGGGCCGCACCACCCTCACCTGCCTCTCCGCGCTCTACGTGCACCTGGATCGGGGCGCGACCACGCTCGTGATCACCCGGGACGCGCGCAGCGCGAAGGCGTGGGCGACCCGCCTCCGCGAGGCGCTCCTCCGCTCGAGCGCGCGCTGGAACGTGCAGGTCGTGCTCGCGGGCGAGGATCTGGCCGAGGCGTTCCTCGCCGGTCGCACGCCCGCCGTCGTCGTCGCCGGGCTCGACGAGCTCGAGGCCGACGTGCTCGGGGCGCCGCGCACCGACGCCTTCTTCGCGTCGCTCGGCCTCGTCGTCGCGGAGGACGTGGACGGCTTCGTCGGCGTGCCCGAGATGCACCTGCACATGGTGATGCGGCGCGTCTGGACCCTCCTCGACACGGTGCACGACGCCCCGTATCCGCCCGTGCTGCTGGCCACGCTGGGGCCCAGCGCCAACGGGATGGAGGCGTGGGCGCGGCACGTGCTCGCGGCGCCGATGCGGGTGTTCGCGCGGGACGGCGCGCCGCGGCTGGCGCGCGGCATCCTCCGGCGGCGCGATCTCGCGGACGCGCACGGCGAGCCCATCCCGCTGGCGCAGATCGCCGAGGCGTGTGAGGCGGCGGAGGTCCCCTGGCACGTGCGCCGCGCGGGCGATGGCGCGCGCCACCTCGAGCGCGCCGAGACCGATCTGGGCCACCTCCGGCGGCACCACCGCCCCGACCCGCTCGACGCGGAGGTCGTCCTGATCGAGGGCACCCACCCGGACGTCCGGAGAGAGGCGGAGCGCCTCGCCCACGCCGGGATCCGCACCGCGCGCGACTCGGTCGTGCTGGTGCTCGCGCCCCCCGCCGACGAGGAGATGGTGCTGCACCAGGAGGCGCAGGACGCGCCGCACCGCGCGTTGATCGAGAGCCTGCCGCGCGCGGTCCCGCTCGCCGAGCCCGACGTCGTGCGCCAGCGCCACTTCGACCGCGCGCTCGGCCGCGAGCAGGACGTCACGGCCCTCCGCGCGCGCTTCGGCGTCACCCTCACCGACGAGGTCCTCGGCCGCCTCGAGAAGAGCCGACGCGTCCGGTTCCGAGAGGTCTGGGAGTTCGACGCGCGCGCGGACGACGCGGTCAGCCGACGGCTCGTGCGCGCGGCGGGAGAGAGCGCGCTCGGAGAGCCCATCCGGTCCGACTGCGTCTCCGAGACCAGCGCGCGCGTTCGGCTCGTGGACCGCGGCACGAGCGAGGTCCTGCGCGAGGTCGATCAGGCGGTGGCCGCGACGCTCTACCCCCCGGGCGCCATCTTCGAGCACCCGCGCGGTCGCTACGCCGTCCTCGAGGGCGAGGCGCGCGCGGAGACCGGCAACGTGCCCTGCGAGCAGGTGACCGAGCCGCACCGCACGACGCCCGAGCGAGCCGTCACCCTCGAGCTCCCCGTGCCGCGCTTCGAGGCGCGCGAGCTGGGCGGCCTCGCGGTCCGCGTGGCGACCGGAGACGTGCGGGTCGAGGAGACCGTGCATCGCGTCCGTCGGTACGCGCCCGGCCCGAAGCTCGTCGAGGAGCGCCGCTACCCGACGCCGCTGCGCAGCAGCTACAGCACCGAGGCGTGCGTGATCGCGACCGCGCTCGCCGGGGCGCCGCTCTCGGCCGAAGCCGCCGCGCCGCTCGCGGCCGCGCTTCGGCTCGTCGCGCCGTGCGCGCTCCGCGGCGCACACGAGCTGCTGGACGTCGCGCTCATCGAGCACGAGGGGGAGCGCTGCTTCGCCCTCTTCGACCGCACGCCCGGCTCGAGCGGCTACGCGCGGTTCGTCGCGGAGAGCGCGCTCGGTGATCTCCTGCAGCTCGCCCGGCTCGTGCTCGAGCGCCTCGTCGGCCCGGTGCAGCGCCGCCTCCATCGCATCCACGACACGAGCGTCGACGGCGATCCCGAGGGCTGGGACACACGCGAGGCGCTCTCCTGGATCGACGCCGTGCTCGATCCGCCGCCCGGCGTCGAGGGCGTGGAGGACGAGCTCGATCGACGCCGGCGCATCGAGTACGTGCCGGGCGAAGGGCGCGGCGACCTCGGGCGGCTCTGGATCAGCTCGACCGGTCGCACCGACGACCTCGTGTGGACGCGCCACGCCTTCCGGAGCGCGCACCCGCTGGGCGATCAGCCCGCCGGCCGCGTCTTCCTGGACGTCGCGATCGAGCGGCGCACGATCGCGTGGGCGATCCGCAAGGCGATCACCGCGGGCGCGGCGCGGGGCGTGCTGCCGATCACCGATCCGACGACCTGGATGAAGCAGCACCACGCGGCGCTCTCCACCGCGTCGCAGGATCTCTCGGCGCTCTACGAGCGGCTCTTCCGCCTGAGCGGCGCGCACCTCGTCGAGACCGTGCTCGCGCTCGTGGCCGGCATCCCCACCCACCCGGAGCCCATCCCGGTGGCCGAGCGCGCCCCCGTCGCGGTCCTGGCGCGGCGTCGGGCCGACCGCGACGCCAAGTGTCTGCTCGCGTGGGCGCTCTTGCCCACCGCGGTCTCGCCGACGGTGCGGCTCACGGAGCAGGGCCCCGTGCTGCAGATCACCGAGGGCGGCACGACGCGCGTGGTGGACCTCAGCGGCGACGCCATCCGGAGCCTCGAAGGGGACACCGGCAGCGCGCTGGCGCTCAGCTGGGGAGACGAGGCGCCGCCGGAGGAAGCCGCCGAGGCGAGCGCTGACGAAGCGAGCCCCGACGAAGCGCCGCTCAGCGAACGCCCGTGAGGGGATCGTTCGAGACAACCTCCCAGGCGATCTCCTGCATCACCCGCGCGGCCTCGGGGCTCGGCGCGGTGAACGGGTTGCCCCACCGGTCGACGGTGGCTGCGGTGACGCCCACGGGGCTGCGCCGGTAGATGGTCGCGTACTGCACCAGCGCGATGAAGTAGTTGCCGACGTCGCTCAGGTGGATGTCGTCGACGAACAGATCGCGCCGCGAGCGCAGCCCCGACACGCCGCCGGACTCCACGCGATCGACGAGCCGACCGAGCGCGGTCCCGCCCGGGATCATGAGCACGCGGCCGCCCGTGCGCGCGTTCAGGTCGCGCACCACGCCGTCCCACATCGCGCGGTCGGAGTCGATGCGCGCCCGCCAGTCGTAGGCGCCGTCCAGGCTGTGCCAGGTCTCGTAGAAGTACACCTGGCTCGCTCCATCGCCCGCCATCGCGAGGTCGTGGAAGCGCTGCGCGTAGCCCACGGTGTCGTTCCACATCACCTGGTCCGCGAGCGGGATGGCTTCGGTCATCACCAGCACGTTCCAGCGCCCGCTCGGGAGAGCGGTGTGCGGGTTCTCCCCTTCGCCGCGGTCGGGGTTGTTCCAGATCCAGCTGAGCGACGCGCCGATGCCGACGTGCGCGGCCCACGCGTGGCGACGGTCGGCGGACTGCGCGACGCCGTCGAGCATCGCCGGCATGTCGAAGTTGACCAGGCTGTGCCCGACGAAGAAGACGTTCGCGGCGTCGCGCCCGCCCGTGGGTGGGGTCGGCGTGCCCGTGTCCGGGGCGGGGACCGCGGCGTCACCCGCCGGCGTCGCGGCCGCGTCCCCCATCGGATCGCGGGGGCCCGAGTCCATCAGGACGACGGGTGGGTCGATCTCGCCGCCGGTGGAGCTCGTGACCGCGCCACGGCAGCCGAGGAGGTTCCCCGCGAAGAGGAGGACGAGAGAGACGAAGAGAGTGCGTCGCATCGTGAGAGTCGAGGCTTCCAAGGAGAGCTTCCGAAAAAAAGAAGGGCGGGATTACCGGCTCGCGGAGCAGCGCGCAAGCGCGCCCCGCCCTCACGCCACGCCTTCTACGCCATGAACGTCGCGCAATTCCCCGCCCGGCGGCTCGGCTACAATCGCGCTGTGCCGTACCGCGCAGATGGCCGCGACGTGCAGCGCGCGCTCGAGGAGGCGCGCGCGGCGCTGAACGACGCCCGTCGACGATGCGAGGCGGCGGCCTCCGCGCTCGCGGCCTTGCGTGGGCGCGTCGAGCGCGAGCGCGCGGCGCTCGACGAGGCGGTCGAGCGCGCCGACGCCAGCCGACGCCGCGCCATCCACCGAGGGCTGGCCGGCGCCGACGCCCCCCGCATCCGAGACGCCATGCGCGCGCAGGGAGCGATCGCCGCGCTCGAGCGCGCGATGGCCAACAAGCGCGCGCCGAGCGGAGAGGACGTCCCCATCGAGGAGGCCCGCGCGGCGCTGGGCCGGGCGCGACGGGCGCGCGCGGTGTTCGCGGCGCGCTCGACCGAGGCGCTCGAGCGCGCCCAGGCGCGGCTCGCCGACGCGGTCGCCGCGCATGACGAGGCCGAGGACCGGCTCGCGGCGCTCAGCGCGCGAGCGTAGGGGGCGCACTACCGAAGCGGCGTCCTCGCCCCATACTTCTCGGCGATGCTCGCCTCCATTCCCGCCAGCCCCGTTCGCGACGACGACGTCGAGCGCCTCGCCGAGCTGCTGCGCGAGCGCAACGTCGCGGTCCTCACCGGGGCCGGATGCAGCACCGAGAGCGGCATCCCCGACTATCGAGGTCCGGAGACGCGGCGGCGCGCGCGCAACCCCGTCAAGTACCGCCAGTTCATGCGCGACCCCGAGGCCCGACGCCGCTACTGGGCGCGCGCCGTCGTCGGCTGGGGGCGCTTCGCCGGCAAGCACCCCAACGCCGCGCATCGCGCCCTCGCCGCGCTCGAGCGCAGCGGACACCTGCGCGGGCTCATCACCCAGAACGTCGACCGCCTGCACCACGCGGCCGGGAGCCGCGACGTGATCGAGCTGCACGGGGCGCTCGCCGAGGTGCGCTGCATGGGCTGCGACGGAATCGTCTCGCGCGAGGAGCTTCAGTCCCGGCTGCTCGCGGCCAACCCGGGGTGGACCCGCCTGCACGCGGAGATGGCGCCCGACGGAGACGCGGAGCTGCCGCCCGCCGTCAGCGCGCGCTTCGAGCTGATCGACTGCGACTGCGGCGGCTTCTTCAAGCCCAACGTCGTGTTCTTCGGGGAGAGCGTGCCCCGACCGCTCGTCGAGCGCGCCTACGCCGAGGTCGACGCCGCGCGCGTGCTCCTCGTGATCGGCAGCTCTCTGGCCGTCTTCAGCGGCTATCGCTTCGTCAAGCGCGCCGCGCAGGAGGGCCGACCGGTCGCGCTGGTGAACCTGGGTGAGAGCCGCGGAGACCCGCACGCGACGCTCAACGTCCAGGCGCGCGCGGGAGAGCTCCTGCCGCGCGTGGCCGAGGCCCTCGGCGTGTTGACACACCCCTGATCGTGCCCGACGTTTCCGGGGATGACGGTCCAGCCGCAGAGAGACGTCAAGCAGGTGCTGCGCGAGCATGGGATCCACCCGACCTCGCAGCGGGTGGCGGTGGCGGAGTACGTGCTCGACACCACCGAGCACCCCTCGGCCGACCTCGTCTGGGCGCGCGTCAAGGACCGCCTGCCGGTGATCTCGCGCGCCACCGTCTACAACACGCTGAACCTCTTCGTCGAGAAGGGGCTCGTGCGGACCTACTCGCTCACCGAGGGCGCGCAGGTCTTCGACCCCAAGACGGAGCCGCATCATCACTTCGTCGACGAGGCGACGGGCGAGATTCACGACGTCCCGTGGGACGCCCTGAGCGTCGTGGGCGTCGCCGACCTCGAAGGGCTCGAGGTCAGCGACTTTCAAGTCGTCCTACGCGGCCGCTCGCGCCCGCCCCGATAGGGGGCGCGCGAAGCAGCCAGCGCGGAGTGACCGGTCGGGCCTACCAGTCGCGGTCGTCGAAGTCGTCCTTGCGCTTGCGACGCTTCCCGCCACCGTTGTGGCGCTTGCGTCCCTGCGGCTTCCCGTCCTGCGAGAACGGGTCGTCGCCCGCCGGGGGAGGCCCGCCGAACGACGGGCCGCCGCCGCGACGCTCCACCGGGGGGTAGCTCCGCTCGCGGGGCGGACCACCGCCACCGGGGCGTCCCCCGAAGCCGCCGCCACCGCCGCCGCCGCCGAAGCCGCCGCCACCGCCGCCACCGCCGTAGCCACCGCCACCGCGCGGACGGTCACCGCCACCGCCACGACGCGGAGGTGGTCCACCGCCGCCGCGACGCTCTTCCGCCTCGTTGACGCGAACGTTGCGGCCATCGACTGCGGCGCCGTCCATGGCACCGATGGCTTCCTTGGCGCTCGACGCGTCCGAGAAGGTCACGAAGCCGAAGCCACGCGAACGACCGGTCTCCCGATCGAGGATCACCTTCGCGTCGACCACCTCTCCAAAGGGCTCGAAGGCGGCCTTCAGGCTCGCATCCGTCGTGGCCCATGCAAGGCCGCCCACGAACAACTTGTTGCTCATCTCTCTCTAGCTCGTTCTCTCGACTCAAAAATGGAGGACACCCCACGTGTCCTCTTCAACGTTCTTGTTCTTCGGCTCTCTGGTTCTCGGGACTCTGGACGACCCCTCCTCGCCGGCAGCTCCGCGAGCCGTCTGGACCCTTCGGAGCGCTCTCGCCTCACGCGCCGGGTGAAATCGGTGCGGAGTCTCGGTGAGCGTTTCTGGGTCGTGCGCTCTCGCTCTCGTGCTGGACGCCGAAGGTGAATGGGCCGTCCGTCGCGGCCTCGGGGGTTCGACCTCGAAATTGTAACCCCTGGGAGCCGGGGTCAAGCCCCCGCGGCCATTCCGTGCGTTGGGTCGCAGGCGGGGACATCCGGTAACATGGACCCCGGAGGTGGCTCATGAGGACGACTTGGATTGGATTGTTGACCGCATCGCTCGCGCTGGCCGGCTGCGGAGGCGAGAGCACGACGCTCGAAGACGCGGGCCAGACGGGCATGGATTCGGGGTCGAGCCCGGGCGCGGACGGCGGCGGCGGTGACCCGGACGGCGGCCCCGGCGCGGACGACGGCGGCCCGATCACGGCCGACGACGGCGGCGTCGACCCCGACGACGGCGGCCCGACGGCGCTCGACGGTGGCCCCGGCGGCGGCGGCGACGCCGGCCCGTCTGGCATCGCGTGCGGCGCCGAGGTCTGTGACCCGGCCACCCAGCAGTGCTGCCGAACGCGAGGCGGCGGCGGGATCATGGAGGCGTGCATCGCCTCGGACGCCATGTGCGATGGTGTCCCCGCCACCTGCGACGGCCCCGAAGACTGCGCGAGCGGAGAGGTCTGCTGCCTCAGCGCGGGCGCGGGCGGAGGCAGCGCGATGTGCACAGCTTCCGACGCGTGCGACGGCAGGCGCGCTTGCAACGTGATGGCCGACTGCCCCGCGGGTCAGATGTGCTGCGATGCGTCCGGGTTCGGCTTCATGGGCGGCATCTGCAACATGCGCTGCTTCGCGCCCTGACCGAGTTCCCAGGCCTGGTCTCTCAGGCCTCGGCGCGCGCCTTGAGACCCGCAACGAGCTTCTCGAACGCGTCGCTCATGTCGGGGATCGAGCCCCCGATGAGCGCGAGCGTGGGTCCGCTGAAGACCTCGGTGAGGGTGAGCTTCACGCCGTCTCCAGCGGGCTCGAGCTCGAACGTGCATCCGCCGTGAGCTCGAGCCGTGCAGGGGGCGGGCGCGATCGATATGGTCGAGGGGTGAACCGGTGCCCGGTGCTGCGGCGTCTCGTCCCGATGACCGCGTTCTGGCTCGCCGCGTGCCAGGAGCCCGCGGCGGCCGCGCCGGCGATCGACGCCCCCCCGCTGACGCTGGTGCGCGAGGATCCCAGCGACGCGCCCATCGCGGGGATCGAAGACGCGCTGCTGGCGCGCTTCGAAGAAGGCGACGCGCGCTTCGAGCTCCCGTTCCGAGACAGCCAGGGCCTCGGCCCCCTCTACGTGCACCGATCCTGCGCGAGCTGTCACGAGGACGACGGGCGCGGACCGGGCGCCGTGCGGCGCGTGGCCTTCCTCGGCGACCGCGCCGCGCGCGCAGCCCGGCTGCCGCACGGCGACGTCGTGCGCCCGAGGCTCGCGGCCGGCGCCGCGCACGCGCTGCTCGCGCCCGAGGGCGACGACGTGCGCGAAGAGCTGCGGCTCGGCCCACCCATCTTCGCCCGCGGCTACCTCGAGGCGGTGCCCGACGAGACGATCCGGGGGTACGCGCGCGCGCAGTCCGAGCGCGACGACGGCATCCACGGGCGCGCGCACGAGGTGCCGCGCGCGTCCGCGGTGCCTCTGCGCGACGAGACCCCGCGGCTCGGGCGCTTCGGGCTGAAGGCGCGCATCGCCAGCCTCGAGGAGTTCGTGGCGGACGCGCTCGTCTCGGACATGGGGCTGACCTCCCCGCTCCGCCCCGAGGAGCCCAGCAACCCCGACGGCCTTGCGGACGATCTGCGCCCCGGCGTCGACGTCGAGCGCGACGTGGTCGACCTGATCACCGACTACGTGCGCCTCCTCGCCCTCCCCCGCCGTGACGCGGACGTGGAAGACGCCTCGGCCCTCTTCGAGGCCGCGCGCTGCGGCGTCTGCCACGTGCCGCGGGTCCGCACGCGGCGCGACCACCCCGTGGACGCCCTCCGGGGCGTGGAGGTCAGCCTGTACACGGATCTGCTGCTCCACGACATGGGCGAGGGCCTCGCGGACGGCATCCCCGAGCACGACGCCACGGGGTCCGAGTGGCGCACGGCGCCGCTGATCGGCCTCCGGTTCTCGCAACGATTCTTGCACGACGGAAGCGCGCGGACGGTGGCCGAGGCCATCGCGGCGCACGCCTCGGAGGGATCGGAGGCGAACGACAGCGTGCGGCGCTTCGACGCGCTGGCCCCGCGCGACCGGGCGCGGCTGGTGGCCTGGGTGGAGGCGCTGTGAGGCGCGCCTGCCTGGCGCTGCTGCTGATCGCGTGCTCGGAGCCGCCGAGCGCGACGCCCCCTCCCGCCGTGCCCGCGCGCGAGCGCGCCACACGGGACGTCAAGGCCTATGTCGACGCGCGCGTGGCGGATCTCGTCCGCGCGACCGAGGGGCTCTGCGCCGCCGCGCCCGCGCCGGACGACGACGGCTGGTCCATCGAGGCGGACCGCGAGGCGGTCGACGCGATGCGGGCGTACTGGCGTCAGGCCCGCGGCGCATACGAGCGGGTCGAGGGCGCCATCGCCATCCTCTTCCCCCAGCTCGACCTGGACGTGGACGGCCGGTACGAGCACGTGGCGGAGCTGGACGGCGATCCGATGCCCTTCGACGGCCACGGCTTCATCGGCATGCACGCGGTCGAGCGCATCCTGTGGTCGGACTCCCACGCGCCCGCCGTGCAGGCGTTCGAGCGCGCGCTGCGCGGCTACACCGCGCCGAGGACGCCGCAGGACGCGGCCGAGGCCACGGCGTTCCGGGACGGGCTCTGCGCGCGGCTCGTGCGCGACGTGCGCGGGATGCAGCAGCAGCTGGAGCCGCTCGCGCTCGACGCGCCCACCGCCTGGCGCGGCATTCTGGGCTCGGTGGAGGAGCAGGCGGAGAAGGTGCTGCTCGGCGCGACGGGGCAAGACGAGTCTCGATACGCGAGCCACACCCTCGCCGACATGCGCGCCAACCTCGACGGCGGCCGGCACGTGCTCGACGCGTACCGCCCGCTCCTCGCCGAGCACCCCGAGGCGCAGGCCGCCCTCCCCGAGATCGAGCGCCGCTTCGACGCCCTCGGCGCGGCCTACGACGCGACCTCGGGGGACGCGCTCCCGCCCGTGCCGGAGGGCTTCGACCCCGACGCGCCCGACGGCGGCTCGCCCTACGGCCGACTGTTCGGGCTCCTGGCCACGGCGAGCGATCCTCGCGCGGAGGGCTCGCTCGCGGGTACGCTGCGGCGCGCCGGTCTCGCGATGGACATCCCGCCCCTCGGTCGCTGACCGCCTCCGACATGGACGCCCTCAAGCCCGCCCTGATCGTGCTCGCCTCCGCCGCCGCCGCGACCGCGCTCGTCGTGGCTCTCGCGCTGACGCTTCACCCCTCGGAGACGGGGATCGACGTCCCGGCCTCGGAGCGAGCGGAGCCGCCTGGCGACGGCGGCGCGCCCTCGCACTTCGTCGCCTTCGGGCGCGACTTCCGCGACTTCGAGGAGTGGGAGCGCCACCCCGTCGAGGGGGCGATGCTGCCCATCGGCGCCGCGCCGGGCCCGACCCACATCTACGCCAACCGACGGGCCCCGGACGGCGCGCGCCGCTATCCGGTCGGCACCGTGCTCGTGAAGGTCGTGGAGTCCGGCCCCACGCGCGATCGCTGGGTCGTGCACGCGATGGTCAAGCGCGGCGTCCCCTACAACCCCACCGGCGCCGTGGGCTGGGAGTTCTTCGAGCTGCGGCTGCGCGAGGGGGCCGACCCCGAGGTCCTCTGGCGCGGCCAGGGGCCACCGAGCGGACACGGCTACGCCGCCATGGGCCGCGACTCGGGGCCCGATCCCGTGCCCCTCGTCTGCAACGACTGCCACGCGGCCGGCTGGCAGAGCGACGGCGTGCTGACCCCGGCCCTCGCCCTCCGCTGGTAGCGCTCAGCGCGCGTTCAACCAGGTCGCGGGGCTGAAGACCGTCAGGAACACGATCTTGATGTCCAGCCCCAGGCTCCAGTCGCGAATGTACTGCAGGTCGTGCTCGACGCGACACACCATCTTGTCGACCGTGTCCGTCTCGCCGCGCCACCCGTTCACCTGCGCCCAGCCGGTGATCCCCGGCTTGACCTTGTGGCGGATCATGTAGCCGGGGATCAGCCGCCGGTAGAGCTCGTTGTGGGCCACCGCGTGCGGCCTCGGCCCCACCACCGACATCTCGCCAGCGAGCACGTTGAAGAGCTGCGGCAGCTCGTCGAGGGACGAGCGACGAAGGATCGCGCCGAGCCGCGTGATGCGCGGATCCGCGGCGCGCGCCTGCGCGATGTCGCCTCCATCCTCGCAGCAACACATCGTGCGAAACTTTAGCACGACGATCTCCTCGCCGTTGAGCCCGTAGCGGCGCTGACGGAAGATCACCGGGCCACCCATCGTGAGCTTGATGGCGAGCGCGATGATCATCATCGGGACGGCGACGACGGTCAGGATCGCCGCCCCGAGCACGAGATCCTCGACGCGCTTGAGGGCGCCGCCCACCCCCCAGAAGGGCGTCTCCACGATGCTCACGACCGGCACGTCGCCCACCGTGTTCCACTCCCCGTTGGTCAGCTCGATGGGCAGGAGATCGGCCACCACGTAGACCGACACGCACGAGTCGCTCAGGCCCTGCACGAGATCGCGGATCCGCGCCTGCGCCTCGAGGGGCAGCGCGATGTAGACGATGTCCACGCGGCCCGCCCGGGCGCGCGCGATCAGGTCCGCGTGCATGCCGAGGAGCGGCACCTCGAGCGGCGCCGAGACGCGCTCCGGGGCGCGGTCGTCGTAGAACCCGAGCAGCGTCATCCCGAGGCTCGCCTCCTCGCGGAGCTCCCGCGCGAGCGCCATGCCGCGCTCGGTCGCGCCGAGGATCGCCACCTTGCGCGTGAGCCAGCCGCGTCGCCGGAGCGAGAGCAGCACCCAGTCGCCCAGGCCGCGCCAGAGCAGCATCGCGGCCGGCGCGAGCACCAGCCAGAGCAGCGCCGCCGGGGGCAGCGAGCCGAGCGCCAAGGAGAGCGCCGCGATCGCCGCCGCGGTGAGCCCGCAGCTCTCGAGGAGCGGCTGGACGAGCGGCGCAGGGCGCCAGCTGCGATAGAGGCCGCACGCCTCGCCGGCCAGCAGGAACAGCGGGACCGCGTAGAGCGGCTCGATGAGCTCCCCGGCGCCCTCGCCGCGCACGCCGATGAAGGCCCCCACGAATGCGCCGGTGGCGAGCACCAGCGCGGCGTCGATGCCTCGCGCGATCAGCGTGGCCAGCGCTCGTGGCGGCCGGATCCGATTACCCCGCTCCTTCATGGCTGGCTCCCGTCATGCGAACCCGCGGCGAACGAAGGTGGGTGGATCCCGTCTGACCGTGAAGAGCCGCAGCTCCTCGGTGCAGACGTGCGCCGTCAGCCCCCAGCGCTGCATGCTCTCGCCCAGCCCCTTGTCGGTGGCGGCGAAGTGGCGCGTCCGGGGATCGGAGCAGAGCGCGACGAAGCGGCGCGGCTCTCGCAAGCGATCGAGGATGGCGTTGACCCCGTAGACGATGTCGGAGGGGCGCGTGGGCGCGGCGGAGCGGACGGGCCCGTCGAGCCGGCGGTGCCGCTCCTGACGCGTCATCATCACCTGCTCGGGCCCGCAGCACATCACGAGCGCCTTGCCGTAGTCCCGCACCTCGATCGGCGGAAGATCGGGCCACGCGTTCTCCACGCTGCGCAGGACCGCGGCCGGCGGCGCGTCTTGTGCGCAGCCGACGACCTTGTCGCGCTGACGGCGCCAAAGGGCCTCGACCATCACCCCGTTGGCGGCGCCGTAGTACGCGGTGAAGAGCACCCCCATCGCCTCCCGGGTCGTCGCCCCCGGGCGCGACATGGAGATGGAGCGCGACGCCTCGTAGGGATCCAGCTCCGGCATGAACCCGGCGCGCTGAGCCAGCTCTATCCAGGTCCGGTGTCTCTCTTCGCTCGTCGCGAACACCGACTCGTCCTGCTCTCGAGCCGGCGCGCGGGATTGATCCGGGCGCCGACGCGGCACCGGCGCACTCGTCCACTTGTCTTCCAGATTACGGAAGTGCATGTCGTTCCCCCCTCGTCCCTGACGGTACCGAAGAGAGCAACGGACGTGCCGAGCCTCTCCGTTGTGGACGAGTGCACGTTCACCGCGAAATGCTTGCGCGCGGATCCGCGATGCGCGGGCGCGTCCGCTCCCTGAACGGCGTCAGGGAGACGCGCGGCGGACGGTGAATTCGACCTCGCGCAGCTCGATGCCGAGGCCGTCGCCGGGCCCGAGGTTCTCCACCGAGATCTTCAGCTGGCGCGCACGCTCGACGCGGATCCGACCTCGCCCGTCGGCGCGCGTCGCGACGACGGTCTCCCCCTCGAGGTACACGCCGTCGGGACGCTCGAGCGTGGGCATGACGGGTGTCCCGTCCACACCCAGCGTCAGGCGCTCCTCGATGCGGCGCGCCTCGTCGAGCGAGAGCCACTCGAACACGAACGCCACATCCTCGACCTCGGAGCCGAAGTCCAGCGAGAGGGTGACCGAGCCGCCCACGGGGGCCCCGAGCCAGATGACCGACGCTCCCCCACCATCGGACTCGAGCGCCGCCTCCGCGCGGTGCCCCGGGCCTCCCTCCACCATCGTGGAGATCCGCGTGCAGCCGGTGTCGTAGAAGTCCGGCACCGGCGCCCCGAGCGGCTCGCGCTCGAGGGGGAGCGTCTCGCGCCGGGGCACCTCGCACGGCGCGCCCGCGTCGACGGCGCCGTCGGCGGCCGGGCCCGCGTCCTCCGGCGCGGCGCCGTCACCGCGGCCAGCGTCGCGCGCTCCTCCGTCGCGCACGGGCGGGCCCGCGTCTTCCCCTGCGGCGTCGAGCACGACCGCGGGCGACACGTCGAGCACGAGGCCGCACCCCGCACAGACCGACATCGCCACGAGCAGCGCGACGCGTACGAACATCACCGAAGCCAGGCTGCGCAACGAGGGGCCAGCATACACCAGCCGTGCGGTAGACTCGCCTTCCGAACGAGAGGGGGGACGACCGATGGCTCAGGGAAAAGGCACCGCGAAGTCGCCGTGGACGTTGAAGACGCCGCCCGGCAAGTCCGAGTACCAGGCGTGGCGCGAGGAGGACGCCGAGCCTCCGGCGCTCGTCGTGCAAGTGGGCAAGACCCAGCTCCGCTACCACCTGCGCTGCGTCGACGATCTGCACGCGTGGCTGAAGGCGCAGGACGACTGGGTGCTGCTCGGCAACGCCGACGAAGGCAAGCCGGTCAAGGACGGCAGCGTCGAGGCGTGGGGGCGCAGCGAGGACAACCCCGTCGGCGGCTGGTACGGGTTGAAGAAGGGCCTGCGCGGCCGGTTCGCCAACTACGTCCCGCCCGTGCTCGAGCACCTCGGCCTCGCGGAGGTCGAGCACGCGGCGCGCAACAATCGGATGCGCGCCAAGTGACGGCTCGCCTGCTGCTGGTGGCGGCGCTGATGGCCTTCGGATGCGACGAGCCCGAGGTGACCGAGGCGCCAGGCCCGCCCCCCGGATCCGAGACGGAGACCGAGCCCGAGCCGGAGCTGCCCGCGCCCGATCCCGACGAGGCGTGCGCCCGCGTGATCGTCGTCGCCTGGCAAGGGGCGCTCGCCGCGGGGGACGACGTCACCCGGAGCGAGGCGGACGCGCGCGCCCGCGCCGACGCCCTGCGCGCCCGCATCGAGGGCGGCGCGACCTTCGCCGACGTCGCGCGCGCGGAGAGCGACGCGAGCGCGACCGGCCCGCGCGGCGGCCTGATGGGCACCTACACCCGGGAGGACTGGCCGCCGGTGCACGCGCCCATCCAGGACGCGATCTTCGCGCTGCGTGACGGAGAGCTGAGCGAGCCCATCCGCGCGCCCTACGGCTGGGTGATCGCCGAGCGCTGCGAAGTGGAGAAGGTCCACACCCGTCACATCCTGGTCCGCTTCCAGGGCGCGCGAAACGCCGACGACGTCACGCGCAGCCGAGACGAAGCGCGTGCGCTGGCGACCGATCTGCGCGCCCAGGCGACGGCCGACGGCGCCGACTTCGCCGCCCTCGCGCGCGAGCACAGCGAAGACGGCAGCGCACAGAGCGGCGGCGACGTCGGGGAGCTCGGCCGAGGTCGGCTCGCGCCCGCCTACGAGGAGGCCGCCTTCGCGCTGCGCCCCGGAGAGGTCAGCGACGTCGTCGAGACCGAGTTCGGCTTCCACGTCATCCAGCGCATGCCGGACGAATGACTCGCCCCTGACGGATTCGCGCGAGGAGGGCCACTCAGCCCACGTCGCGCCCTCCTTCCCGCCCGAAAGGCCCTGCCATGTCGCGCTCCCTGACGCTCTTGCTCTGGCTCGCCCCCGCCCTCGCGGCGGCGCAGCCCCCCAGCTACGTGGAGCTCGAGTCGGGCCAGGTCCGCCCCCTCGCCCTGAGCGCGGACGGGGACACGCTCTACGCCGTCAACACGCCCGACGCGCGGCTCGAGATCTTCGACCTGACGGGGCCGACCCCCCGCCTGTCGGGCTCGGTCATGGTGGGCCTCGAGCCGGTCGCCGTGGCGGTCGAGAGCGCGGCGCGCGTCTGGGTGGTCAACCACGTCTCCGACAGCGTCTCCGTCGTCGACGTCGCCAGCACGCCGCCGCGGGTCGTGCGCACCCTCCACGTCGGCGACGAGCCGCGCGACCTCGTCTTCGCCGGCCCCGGCCGCCGCCGCGCCTTCGTCACCACCGCGCACCGCGGACAGAACACGCCGTGGCCGCGCGGCGAGTACGACACCCCCGGCGTCGGGCGCGCGGACGTGTGGGTCTTCGACGCCGACGCGCTGGGCGCCCCGCTCGGCGGCACCCCGCTCACCGTCGTCCGCCTCTTCGGCGACGTCCCGCGCGCGCTCGCGGTCAGCCCCGACGGCGCGCGCGTCTACGCCGCGGTGTTCCTCTCCGGCAACCGCACGGCCACGGTGAGCGAGGGCGCCGTCTGCGATGGCGGCCCCACGGTCAGCCCCTGCGACATCGAGGGCACCACCTACCCCGGCGGCCTGCCCGCGCCCGTGACCGACCATTCCGGCGCGCCAGGCCCCGAGGTCGGCCTCATCGTCCGCGACACCGGTGACGGCTGGCGGGACGAGCTCGGGAGAGACTGGAGCCCCGCCATCCGCTTCGACCTGCCGGACGAGGACGTCTTCGAGATCGACGCGATGGCCGCGACCCCGAGCGCCACCCGCAGCTTCCGCGGCGTGGGCACCGTCCTCTACGGCATGGCCGTCAACCCGGTCAGCGGCGCCCTCTACGTCGCGAACACCGAGGCGATGAACGACGTGCGCTTCGAGGGCGCCGGCGCCTACGTGCGCGACAACGGCTTTCGCCCTGGCCTACCGCCCAGCGTACGCGGCCACCTCCACGAGGCGCGGGTCACCGTCATCGACGACGGCGCCGTCACGCCCCGCGGTCTCAACCCGCACCTCGACTACGCCGCCCCCACCCAGCCCACCGACGCGCGCTGGCGCACGCTCGCCCAGCCGACGGCGCTCGCCGTGACGTCCGACGGCGCCACCCTCTACGTCGCCGCGCTCGGCAGCTCCGCCATCGGCGTGCTGGACGCCGCCGCCCTCGAGTCCGGACGCGTCGACGACAGCCTCGGGCGCTCCATCCACCTGCGCGACCCCTACGCGGCCGGCCCGACCGGGCTCGTGCTCGACGAGGCGCGCGGCCGCCTCTACGTCCTGACCCGCTTCGACGACGCCGTCGTCACCGTCGACCTCGAGCGCCGCGTCGTCATCGACCGCGTGCGCATGCACAGCCCCGAGCCAGCCCACACCGTCATCGGTCGCCCCGTCCTGTACGACGCGCTCGCCACCTCGAGCACGGGCGAGGCGAGCTGCGGCAGCTGTCACGTCTTCGGCGACCTCGACGGCCTCGCCTGGGACCTCGGCGACCCGGACGGCGACGTGCTCGCCAACCCGAACCCGGTCGGCCCCATCGGCAGCCGCCAGCCCTTCTCGCCGCTCAAGGGCCCGATGACCACCCAGACCTTCCGCGGCCTCGCCGACCACGGGCCCATGCACTGGCGCGGCGACCGCACGGGCGGCCACACCGGCGGCGACCCCCTCGACGAGCGCGCCGCCTTCGAGGCCTTCGACGTCGCCTTCGCGGGTCTCCTCGGCCGCGACGAGGGCGCGCTCGACGCCGCCGACATGCGGCGCTTCGCCGAGTTCGCGATCGACCTCTACCAGCCCCCGAACCCGATCCGTCAGCTCGACAACAGCCTGCGCGCCGACGAGGAGCGCGGCCGCCGCGTGTACTTCGACCGAGACGGCATCGACAGCGTCGCGACCTGCAACGGCTGCCACGTGCTCGACCGCGCGCGGGGCTTCTTCGGCTCGGACGGTCGGACCACCTTCGAGGGCGAGACGCAGGAGATGAAGGTCCCGCACCTCCGCAACGCCTACCAGAAGGTCGGCATGTTCGGCATGCCGAGCGTGCCCTTCAACGACGACGGCCTCGACCACTCGCACATGGGCCCGCAGGTGCGCGGCTTCGGCTTCCTGCACGACGGCAGCACCGACACCCTCCTCCGCTTCTTCCACGCGACCGTCTTCACCGGCTTCGCGAGCGAGCGCGAGCGCGACGACATGGAGGCCTTCGTCATGGCCTTCGACAACACCCTGCCGCCCATCGTGGGCCAGCAGGTGACCGTGGACGCCGACTCCGACGCGGCGGCCTACGACCGCGCCCTCCTCCTCGCGGCGCGCGCACGGACCTCGATGATCTGGCCTGGCGGCGCGAGCACCACCGAGTGCGACCTCGTCGTGCGCGGCGTGGTCGACGGTGAAGCGCGAAGCTACCTGCTCGAGCCCGACGGCATGCTCCACCCCGACCGCGCGACCGGGCCCTCCACCACCCTGGCCGCGCTCGCGGCGCGCGCCATGGCGGGCGAGGCCGTCCTCACCGCCACCTGCGTCCCGCCGGGCTCGGGCCGACGCATGGCGCACGACCGCGACGAAGACGGCGTCCGCGACGGCGACGAGCGCGACCTCGGGACCGACCCGGCCGATCGCGCCCTCGTCGACATCCCCCCGCTGAACGTCCGCCCGCCGGACGCGCCCCCGCTCCCCGACGGCGGCGTGCCCGCTCGAGACGCCGGCGCGGACGGCGGGAGGCTCGACGCGAGCGCGGCCGACGGCGGCTCCGCGGACGCCGGCCCCACGGCGCCCCCGGACGGCGGATGCGGCTGCCGCGCCGCGGGCGAGACGCCGTCCCGAGCCTGGGCTATCGGGCTCCTGGCCCTCGTCCTCGCGGCGTGGCGACCGCGCCGCCAATCCGGCGCTTGACAAGGAACGCGGGAGCGGTAATTTCCGCGACCCATTCCGGATTAGCTCAGTTGGTAGAGCGATCGGCTGTTAACCGATTTGTCGCTGGTTCGAGTCCAGCATCCGGAGCTTTCCTTGACCCGAGGCCAACCGCTCGGGCCCATCGGTGAACAGGCCGCGCGTCGCGCTCGCCGCGACGATTCGCGCCTGTGTCGGCGGGACGCGGGCTCTCGCCAGACTCCGCGGGCCGCTCGGACGGAGACTCCGCGGAGTCTCGACGGGGCGGTCTTGGGGCGGTCTGGGCTCAGACTTGTCCAGACTCAGACGGACCTGGTTAACTGGGTCGCCCTCATCTCGGTGCGAGCCGCGCGCGAGCGCTGTTAACCGATCGGGCATGCTTTCACCCCGTCGGAATCGCTCGGGAAATTCCGGTGCGAGATGCGCGGTCGCGTTCAGGCGCCACGAGGATCGTTCGCGGTGACGTGCTGTCACGAGGCTCCGTGGCTCGGATCGCTTCCGGGAGCGCGGTGCGTACAGCCGTCACAGTGAAACCTGCGGAAGGTGGTCAGCACTGCCTCCCAGTCCCTCGTCCCGATCCCGGACCGGCGGTCGAGGAGGTTGCAGACTGCGATCTGTTCCGGCGCCTGGAGCCACAGCGTGCGACGGGTCTCGAGGTGGGCCCCATCCTCGCGAAGCTCGAGGTGCCGGCACCAATCGCGTTGCAGTCGGGCGAGGGCTCGCTGGCACTCGATCCCGTCGCGGACGACGGAGAGCCGATCCTCCGGCAGACGCATCATCTCGAGGGTGTCCCGGGCGTAGCGGTCGAGATCCTGAACGGACATCTCCGCGATGAACACGCCGACGCCCTCCGCACCCATGCGTCGCACGTCCTCTTGGATCCGCTCCGTGAGGCTGGATGCGATCGCTTTGTCGGCGATGCGAACGACATCAGCGTAGCGGAGCGTTGCCGCCGTCTCTCGTACAGCCGATGCGATCTCGACGGCGCCAACCCGATCGCCGACGAGATCGGCGACGTCACTCTCGACGAGACGAGACCTCAGCTCGAGCTCCGGCAGATCGAATCGTCGCGCGAGCGCCTGGGTCTCCTGCAGGCGCGCCGGAAGCTCGGGGGGCACCGCCGGGGGCGGAACGCCGAGGTGAAGGGCCGCGAGCCTGACCTGGGAAAGGAAGAACGTGTCGGCGATGTCCCGCGCATGCACTGCTTGGCAGTACAGGGGAGCGTTGCCGGAGGATCGGATGTCCGCGATCAGACGCCCCAGCTCTTCCTGCCACTCGCCGAGGTTCGCGAACTGCTGGGCGATGACTTCCTGCGGGCTCGCGTCGTAGGCGTGCCGCCAGAGCTCGGGCTCCTGGGAGTTCACGAGGGCGTGCAGCAAGGCCACCGCCCGTTCGTGTGACCGGAACGTCAACGTGAAGAGCCTGGTCTGCTGGCGCAGCGCCTCGGGAGCGGACTCCATCGATTGGATTCGCAGCAGCAGCTCCTCGAGCCGAGCTTGGATTCGCTCCATGTCATCGGGGCTCGCGCCAACCCGCTGACCCCAGAGCTGAGCTACGTCGTACTGCAGGGCGAGGAGCTCGGGTGCAGCCACGCGCCATGCATCGCATCGCTCCCGGTGGAGCTCCGGAGAGATGGCGCCGGTGGCCAAGTCGACCGCGTTTCGGAGAAACGTCAGGAAGTGCCGGTCGTCCTCGTCCAGCTCGTCGCGCCGCAGCGCGGCGTCGCGGAGGCTCGCGTCGGCGGCCAGGTACCGCTCGCTGGAGAACTCCGCGTAGCCCTTGACCAACGAGAGCTTCGAGGACGACCGAACGTCGCGCCCAGGAAGCAAGGACAGGAGCTCGAGTACCCTCGCGGCGAACCCCCAGGACACGAGCGCCACGCCACCGTCACGAAGGAGCGGGCCCGCCTCCTGATGGGTCCGGACCTCGCCCGGGAGCCCGCCCACGACGTCGAACTCGAGCCTCCGCGGGTGACCCGGCGTCGCGGCCGCCACGGCATCGCGGAGACGCCGCGCTCGTTGGGCCTCGCCGACGATGCGAGTCGCGATCTCATCGAGGGCACCCTCATCGAGCCTGCGCTCGAATCGGATGGTGACCGTATCGGCCTCGGCCGCCGGCTGTGCCGCGTGCCGCTGCTGCTCGTCCTGAGCGAAGGCGAAGAGGAACTCCTCGGCCTCCGGGCGGTACAAGATGTACAGGGGACAGGGCCCGTTCAGCAGGTAGTTGAGGTTCTCGACCGTGACGCCCGACACCGAGAACGACCCATCGGAGTTCGGCGCGAGACCGGATCGTCCCTTGAGCTGCACCTGCGAACGACAGTTCGTCGCGCGGGACCCGGCGAGCACCTCGATGGAGAGGTCGACACCGTAGTCCTCTTCGCGCTCGTCGCGGACCACGAAGCGGTCGGTTGGGAGGCGAACCTTGAGCTTGTTCAAGCTCTCCCGTTGCAGCGCGGAGGCCGCGTCGGCGGTCGGGAGACGACCCAAGACAAGTTCCTTCTTCGTTGCCGGGTCGCTCATGCTTGACCGTCGCCCCTTCCTCGGTCTGCTGCGTCGAAGCGAGCACGGCACCATATGACCTGGCCGCGACGGACGAAGAAGTGGCTGCGGCAGCCCGCCGTGCGCCAAACCGACGGATGGAGCGTGGGCCCTTCGGGGTCTTCGCTGAGCCGCCATCGTGGGGAGTCGTCGGGCAACAAGTTCAGGGCGATCGTCGCCGAGCATCCGCACGGGCACAACATCAGGACGTGCCAGATGTGTTGCCCCTCACCGATCGCGTACAGCCTCCTTGCAGCGAGCTCTTCGGGCTCCTCGGACGCATGCACGACCCGATAGGGCTGGAGCGGGGGGGGAAGCTCGGGTCGTGGTGCTTCTTCAGCCTCGCGACGCTCACCAGCTGTGTCCGCGCGGAGCCAGCGCGACCGTAGCCACCCTAGGAACCGTTGCCAGAGTCTCCAGAGCCAGCGCATGCCGCTTACCCCCTGCCGGAGAGATGGCTCATGTCGAGCGGCGGCTCCACGTCACCGCGCCCCAGGGCTCGTCTGAGAGGCCGCTCGTCTCCCTCGGGCTCGAGGTCGAGGTCCATCCCGACGACGTTCAGGCGCACGGACGCTGCGCGGTCGTTGGGTTCGAGACGAAACGGATGCAGCCGTGCGAGGAGCTCGTTGACCACGAGCGATGCCGCAAGAGCGTTGATGCTCACCACCGCCGGACTGTCGACCTCCACGCCCTCGATGTACTTCTCGGAGCGCAGGGCGCGGTAGCGATCCGGATCCGCCCGCGCCATGGCTTCAGCCTCTGCTCGCTGCTGGCGAACTACACCGCGACCGAGCAGGGTCGATCGTCCGGGCTGCACGTAGTGACTGGCGACAGCCACGTCCTCGACGCCGCCCGCGCCGTCCCCCCGAAGTCCCACGCCGCAATCGAAGTAGGGCTGCACGTAGAAGGAGGCCAGGCGATTCAGAGCGAGGCGACCGGCGTGGCTGTCCATGCAGCCGAAGACCACGTCACATCCGCCGAGGGCTTGGACTGCTTCGCGGGAGGCCAGCTCGAACGGCACGGGCAGTACCCGGGTGCCAAGCCCCATCCGAGCGACCTGCGCGCCAAGCACGTCGACCTTCAGCTTGTTGAGCGCGGCATCAACTGACGTGGCGCCGACGATGCGGTTCAGGTTCCGATACTCCACACGGTCGGGGTCCACGAGCACGAGCTCGCGAACCCCAAGTCGGGCCAGCATCTCGATGACGAAGCTCCCCGTCCCGGAGCAGCCGACGACGCCCACGGACAGCCGGCGTAGGACGTTGGTGGTTCGCTCGCCGAAGAGCTGAGCATGGCGCTCCGCGTGTGCAGGGATCATCCCTTCGAAGCGCTGCGCATGGAGCTCGATGTCGTCGTCCGCCAGGAGGATCCGATCCAAGGGCTCGAAGCCTCCCTCGGAGTCGATCGTCCTGCCGAACATGAATCCGTCCGCGGTTATCACGATGCTCGCGTGGGGCCCCTCGTCGTCGATCCAACCGTAGACGGACTCGAAGAGATCCCGATCCGACCGGTCGTCGAGCTCTGAGAAGCGAGCACAGCCCCGTGGGTGGCTGTGGAACTTGACCACGCCCAGCCCCGATGAGGCAGCACGGCTGAGCGCACCCTCGAGAGCATCGGTGCTCCAGGTGACACGATCGCGTTCGCGAACCCGGCAGTCCGCGTGCGGAATGGGCAAGACCTCCTGGACGAGCAGTACATCGGCCTCTCGCCCGCGATGTCGTCCGCAGAGAGCGAACGCCACCGCCTCCCGGTCGTCGCCTGGGAAGAGGTGCGACCGGAGCTCGGCCATATGCAAGCCGGCGATCCTGAGTCGCGTACGCCGGGTCGTCATTTCAGGAGCTCTCGCTCGAGCCAGTCGTCCACGAGTGCCAGGTGACTCGAGATGTCGTCTTCGCCGGGCCGCCAGGGCGCTTGCTTCGTTCGGTGCCGCGACCATCGCTGAAAGGTCCGGCCATCGAGGTTGTGGGTCGCCAGAGCTCCGATGGCCTTCCCGTCCTGACGCGCCAGGTGCGGATCGAAGTAGGCCATGTCGATCTGGCTGTCCGGATACCCGGCCGGGATGAGGAGAGCGACCGTCACCCGCTCCGCGGTGTAGCCGGCCGGGACGGGCCAGCTTGAGAGCAGCAGCCACCGCGAATCGCGAGGCTCGACGATGGTCTCCCAATCGATCCCGGTGGTGTCGAGGTACTTGACGTCGAACTCGGGGAGCGCGAACTGGCGCCGCATGTCAGCCCTCCGTCTGGTCGCGCTTGAGGGTCATGAAGCGCTCGACGCCGGGTGCTCGGAAGTCCACGGTCTCGTCCAGGCCGATCGTCTGAGCTGCTCCCCCGTGGAGCTTCAGTCTGAGCTTGTACTGCTCGGGGGGCACCTTGCCGGCGAGGGTGAGGATCTCCCGTCCCAGCATGCTGGAGACGTTGACGGTGTACGTGTTCCTGTCGATGCGGATGACGTAGCGCCGCGCACTGGGGGCGCGGCCCTCGCGCCCTTCCTGCGCGAAGGTTTCGATCACGAGTTCCTCGACTTCGAACTCGTCCTCGTGGGGGGCGGACATGGCGTGTTTCCTTTCGTCTGGACGGAAGCCGGAGCTTCCCGATGATGAAGTGGTCCATGGGTCAGGACGCGGCCTGCGCCGACCGACTGACGGAACCTCGTGAATCGCCTCTCCAAGCTAAGGCGTGGCCACCCCCAGGGATGTGGCGGTGCCCTCAAAGAGATGTGACCAGGGTCGGGGTCGTTCCCGCTTGGAATCCCGCGTGACGGAGCTGCGATGTGACCCCGCGGCCAGAAGACGTGACCAGCGTGCCCGGATCGGCTCCGAGACCTCTATGATCCGATCGGTTCCGCCGCTTGCCGTCGCAGGCCGCGTCTAGGGGTGCCGATGGATCTCAGCCCGCGCGCCCCGGCGTCGTCTCCGCGGTGGTCCCGCCGAGACTGCCATCACTACGCGAGGGATGCGATGACCTACCACAAGATCAGATCGCTGGAGCTGACGGGCGGCTTCCTTCAAGGAGTCAGGCTCGACTTCGATGACAGCCTGAACTGCATCATCGGGGGACGCGGAACGGGGAAGACGACGGTGCTCGAGGCCCTTCGCTACGTCCTCGACCAGATGCCAGACCCCAACACGGAGAAGGACCGCCATCGGTCCATCGAACGGTTGCTGCAGAGCAACCTGGGCGCTGGAAGCGCTCGGGCGGAGATCGAGACCGTCGACGGCACCTCATACACCGTGGTCCGCGGCTTTGGTGAGAGCCCGCTCGTGACCAACGAGCAGGGGGACCCGGTTGACATCAACATCGGCAAGAACATCGTTTTCGGCGTCGATGTCTACAGTCAGAACGAGATCGAAGACATCGCGAACGATCCCCTGTTCCAGCTGCGGCTCATCGACAAGTTCATCCACACTCAGGTAGCTGAGCTGGAGCGAGAGATCCGAGATACGACGAGGAGCCTCGATACGAACGCGACGACGATCCTCGAGACGCGCAGGATGGTGGACGACCTTGCAGAAGCCACACGTGAGCTTCCAGACGTCGCGGAGAAGATCCGTGGCTTCGAGAAGGCTGATGGAGGCGGGGGAGACCTCCTACGCAAGGAGCATGAGCAGAAGAGCCTCCGGGCTCGCGAACTTCAGCTCGTCGAGGGAGTGCGAAGCCTATACGGCGACGGCATCGATGGGATCAAAGCCGTGGCGGAGAGCCTGCGCCGGCGCTTCGATGACGTCTTCGACTTGCAGCTCGATGGGACGCCGAACCGCGCCCTGGTGGAGAAGATCCGGGACAGCGTACTGACGGCGGTCGAGACGGCAGAGCGACAGCTCGAGTCGGCAAAGGACGCGCTCGGGGCGGCGCAGGGTGACCTGAAGCCACTCCAGGCGGGGCTCGCCGAGCGCCAGGCGGTGCAGGAGAAGCAGTACCGAGAGCTGATCGACAAACACGAGCAGGAGCGGGCGAAGGGGGTGGAACGCACTCGCCTCGAGCAACGCCACACGGACCTCAAAGCCAAGGAGAAGAAGCTCAACGAGAAGAAGGTCGCGCTCAGGAACCTGAACGATCAGCGTGCGCAGCTGCGCGCCCGCCTCTCGGACCTTCGGGACGACCGCTATCACCTTCGTCTCGACGTCGCCCAGCGTCTGAACGAGCACCTTTCCCCCATGATCCGTGTCCGCGTGGAGCAGTTCGGCAACATGGAGGACTATCGAGACCTGCTCACGCAGTCCATGAAGGGGTCCGGGCTGCGCTACGCGTCGATCGTGAACCGAGCGGTGGAGCGTCTCCCGCCGGCGGAGCTCGCCGCCCTGGTGCAAGGCGAGGACCGGGCTACCCTCGAGCGCGAGCTCGACCTCGATGCCGACCGAGCCACGCGACTGATCATCCAACTCAAGGACAAGCCCGACATCTTCGCGATCGAAGTCGTGGAGTTGCACGATCGCCCGATCCTGGAGTTGAAGGACGGCCCCGACTACAAGGACGCCGCATCACTGTCGACCGGGCAGAAGTGCACGACCATTCTCCCAATCCTGCTCATGGAGAGCGAGCGGCCGTTGCTCATCGATCAGCCCGAAGACAACTTGGATAACGCTTTCGTCTTCGAGACGATCGTACAGAGCCTCGCCGAGGTTCGCGGCCGGCGACAGCTCATCTTCGTGACCCACAACCCCAATATACCGGTGCTCGGGGACGCGTCGCGGGTGTTCTGTCTTCATTCAACGGGACGAGCTTCAACCGTGGCCAACGTGGGCTCGGTGGATGACGTGGCCCAGGAGATCATGACGATTCTGGAAGGGGGACGAGCCGCGTTCGAGGCCCGCAGAGAGAGGTACGGCCAGCCAATACCCGAGGCAGAACGGCAATGAGAGAGGGAGCAGCCGACGCTCAACACATCGGCGATCTCCTGGAGCGGCTCACGGACCCGACCTGGAGCCGGCGTGCAGATGCACTACGAGAGGCAACCGCTCTGCTCGCGAGCAACGGCCTCGAATCTGCCGACGAAGACCAACTCGGACCAGTCGTTGTCGATGCTACCACCGACGCGAAGTGGGAGGTTCGCAAAGCTGCCGCGCTCGCGTTGGCCGAGTTTCGCCACTTCAGCAACGACGTTCTGCAACAGGCCCTCGCTGCGCTCCTCGAGGATTCGAATCGTTGGGTTAGCCAGGCGGCGACACGTGCAAGTCGTCGCCTGCGTTCGCGGCCAGATCGAGCGAGCGAATGGCCACTGACGGCTAGCCCTCAAGATCCCACTCTGCAGCTCATCGTCACGCGCATCCGCGAGGTCGGGCTGCAGTCCATGACGCCTGCCCGGATCTTCGATCTCGCTACCGAAGTCGGCGAGCGCTACTACCAGGACCTCGCCGCCGACACTGCCCATGAGATCAAGACGCTGCTTACGCCGTTGGAGGGGCACTTGGTCGAGCTCGATCGACATCTCGCTGGGCGAGCAGCGGATGACGCGATCGAGCGCGACCATGTCGCCAAGGCCCTGGGACGTCTCCGCTTGCTGGCCACCCTCGTGGACGACCTTCGGACGTACAGCTCGCCTGACGATTCCGCATTCCGCCGCGTCGACCTAGGGTCGGTGGTACGCGAGGCCGTGGGCCTCGGCTGTGAGCGTCGCCCGGGCGGACTACCGCCTGTCGGCGTGCGCATCGAAGTGCCTGACGGGATCGTCATCGACGGCAACCAGCAGCGCCTCGTGCGCGCGATCGCCAACATCGTCGCGAATGCCCAGCAAGCCATGCCCGAGGGCGGCGCCCTCACCGTTCGCGCGAGGTCGATGGCTGCGGAGTTCGCGGAGGTGACCATCGCCGACACCGGTCGGGGCATGACCGCCGAGCAGATCGACCACGCGATGGAACGCTTTCGCAGCACGCGCCGGGATGAGGGAGGTACCGGGCTCGGGCTACCCATCGCCGAGCACATCATCGTGAACGACCACGGAGGCGAGCTGGCGATCGACTCCGTCCCGGGCGAGGGCACCAAGGTGGTGATCATGCTGCCCCTTCGACACGCGCCTCGAGAGGGAGAGCCATGACGCACAAGCACCGTATCCTCGTCGTCGAAGACGATCTTGGAATCCGGGAACTGCTCACCGCTCGGCTGAAGGACGCCGACGTCACGTTCGCGACGTGCCAGAGCGAAGCGTACGAGCAACTTCGCACTTCGGAGTTCGATCTCGTGCTGCTGGACCTTCGACTCCCGACGAAGCCAGGCGACATGAAGGCGACCAACCAGGTCGGCATCGACATCTTGCGACAGATCCGGACGCAGGGGCTGACGAAGCGGGGCTCAGCCATGCTGCTGCCGGTCGTGGTGATGACGGCCTACGGCTCGGAGACTCTCTCTGCCGACGTTCTCGTTGGGACGGGCGCCAACGACTACATCCCGAAGCCTTTCGGGGCGGAAGGCACGCTGGAGCACAAGATCCGGGTCGCGCTCGCCGGCGAGGGTGCGCTCGTCCCCGCGTCCAACATTGTCGGCAGCACGATCCGCATTGCGTTCAGCACTGCCCAAGAGGTGGTGTGCATCGAGACCTTCGAGTACAGCGGCGCGCTTTACGGTCTGCTGAAGGTCTTGGGTGACCTCTACGTCCAGGATCTTCAGAACCTCTCATCCGAGGAGAACTTCACCCGACTCCCGGGAGGCCGCCTGGCCGACCGACTCGGGATCACCGAGGAGGCAATGAGGAGGCGGATCCTCAAGTTCCGCCGGGAGGTGTCTCGTGAGTTCCGGGACGGTCTCGGGCGTGCTCTCGGGAAGAACGACATCATCGAGAACCGCCGTGACTGGAACGGCTACCGGCTCAACCCGAGGATTGTCCGCGTTGTCGCCTGGGACCAGATGCCGCGCACGAGCCCGGAGCAGTAGGTCGCTCGGGTCACGTCTTCGCTCGCCGAGGTCACATCCCTGCGTGCCGCGGATGATTTCGAGGGGCGTTTTGGCCCTCGCCCCTCACATCTTCGTGCTGTCCAGGACATATCTCCCACGCCTCTACAGACCTACGTTGTCCCCGTCGACCTCACTCGTCCGAACACCGGCCGGGAACACTGGAATGGAGGTCAGAAGGAGGACAGCGCGATGCACGGATTACCCCCAGGACAGTTCCGCTTCGTGCCCGTTAGCGATCTCGGCAGCGGTGGGCTCGGACACGTGGACGAGATCGAGATCGTGGCCAGCAGCGCTGCGAGCAAGACGATCGGCAGCCGGTGGGCGCGCAAGCGCCTGAACGCGCGCTGGAACGCTCACCCCGACGTGCGGAAGCGCTTCGAGCGTGAGATCTCGGCGCTCAAGCGGATGACCCACCAGAACATCGTCACCTACGAGGGCGAGAACCTCGCCGGTGAGGAGCGCTTCTACATGATGCCCGTCTACAGCGCGACCCTCCGGAAGCTGATCGCGGGGAACACCAAGCAAGGTGACTGGCGCTTCGCGGCGGAGCACGGAGCCATCCTCGCCGGCGCGCTCTCGTACGCACACGGCGAGGGCTTCATCCACCGGGACTTGAAGCCCGACAACATCCTCTTCAACCACCAGGGGCCGCTCATCATCGCTGATTGGGGGCTCGGATACTTCGTCCACCGCGAGTCGAAGGTGCTCGTGCAGCTGACGCGGGGCGGGATGGGCACCGAGTACTACTGCAGCCTCGAGCAGTGGAACACGGGGAAGTGCGACGAGCGTGGGGACATCTACTCGCTGGGCATGACACTCGACGAGCTCGTCACCGGCACGCAGCGCAGCATCACGGTCGGGATGGGAGTCCGGCAGCCGAGCGTGGCTCCTTCGAGCGAAGGCGCCCGACGGTTCAACGGCCTCCTGCAGAAGATGACGGAGCCGCTCGCGTCCTCACGCCCCTCCAACATGGGCTTGGTCGCGGAGGCGCTACGCAACGCGCTGAGGCTGGGATAGCGGAGACGGTCGGCGCGCGCGGGCCGCGCTGCGCCGAGCAAGAGAGAGCAACCAACAACCAACGGAGAACGACATGACCAACAAGAACCTACAGAAGCCCGGCGAGAAGCCCACGAAGCCCGGCGAATACGTCGAGGTCGGTCCTCAGGGTGGCAAGGTGACGAACCCGAACCAGGTCACTATCGAACCCAACGACACGAAGCTCCCCCCGACCCAGGAACCCGGTCGGCACTGGAAGCGGGTCGGGCCACCGAAGAAGTAGGCCAGGGCGGGTCGGACTCGGACGGCGGGTGCGCTCGACCCGGTTCAGAACTTCGCGTCGAACACGACCTCGCCGGCCACGCCCACCTGGTACGCAGACACGCGGCGCTCGAAGAAGTTGGCGAGTTCCTGGACGTCCTGGAGGGCCATGAACGGGAACGGGTTCGCGCTCCCGTAGCGGGGCGCGATGCCGAGCGTGACGAGCCGCTGGTCGGCGCAGTGCTCGAGGTAGCGGCGCACGTCGTCGCGGTGGAGGCCGAGGACGCCGCTGCTGAGGAGGTCGTCGGCGAAGGCGAGCTCGCACTCGATCGCCTCCCCCATCATCTCGACGACGGCGCGCTCGAGGTCCGCGTCGAAGAGCTCCGGCTCCTCGGCGCGGATCACGCGCACGGCCTCGAACGCGAAGGCCATGTGCGCGCTCTCGTCGCGGAACACCCAGTTGGTCCCGGCCGCGAGGCCGTGGAGGAGGCCGCGCGAGCGGAGGAAGTAGACGTACGCGAAGGCGGCGAAGAAGAAGAGGCCCTCGATGCACGCGGCGAAGCAGATGAGGTTGAGGAGGAAGCGGCGCCGCTCGGCGACGGTGAGCAGCGCGTCGACGTCGCGGACGCTGTCCATCCACTTCGCGCAGAACGCGGCCTTGCGGCGGATCGATGGGATGGTCTCCACCGCGGCGAAGGACTCGGCGCGCTCCTCGGGCGAGGGGAGGTAAGTGTCGAGGAGCGTCAGGTAGAACTGGACGTGGAGCGCCTCCTCGTAGAGCTGGCGCGAGAGGTACATGCGCGCCTCGGGCGCGTTGAGGTGGCGGTAGAGGTTCAGGACGAGGTTGTTCGAGACGATCGAGTCGCCGGTCGCGAAGAACGCGACGAGGCGCTTCACGAGGTGGCGGTCCCCGTCGCTCATCCGATCGGTGAGGTCGGCGACGTCGGTGGAGAAGTCGACCTCCTCGACCGTCCACGTGTTCCGGATCGCTGCGCGGTACATCTCGTAGAACACCGGGTAGCGCATCGGGCGGAGCGTGAGGTCGAGGCCCGGGTCGAGGAGGCTCACTGGCACGCCTCGCAGCTCGCGGGGTTCTCGAGGGCGCACGCGGCCGCGGCGCGGGTGGTCTTCGCGATGCGCGTCGCGGGGCGGGAGCGCAGGTAGTAGGTCGTCTTCAGCCCGCGCCTCCACGCGTACATGTACATCGACGAAAGCGCCTCGAGCGTCGGGCTCTCCATGAACAGGTTGAGCGACTGGCTCTGGTCGATGAACGGGCCGCGCGCGGCGGCGAGATCGATGAGCGTCTTCTGCGAGAGCTCCCAGGCCGTCCGGTAGAGGCGGCGCACGCCCGCGGGCAGCTCGCCGAGCGCCTGCACCGATCCGTCCGCGTCCCGCAGCCGCGCACGCGTCTCGTCGGTCCAGAGGCCGAGGGCGCGGAGGTCCTCGACGAGGTGGCGGTTCACGCGGAGGAACTCGCCGCTGAGCGTCTCGCGCTTGAAGAGGTTCGAGACCTGCGGCTCGATGCACTCGTAGCAGCCGGCGAGCGAGGCGATGGTCGCGGTCGGCGCGATCGCGAGCAGCAGCGAGTTGCGGAGGCCGTGCTCGCGGATCTGCATCTTCAGCGCGGCGTAACGCGCCGGGTCCGTGGGCTCGACGCCCCAGAGGTCCGGCTGGAGGATGCCCTGCGCGGCGCGGGTCTCGGCGAACGCGGGGTGGGGCCCGTGCGCCTCCGCGAGCTCGGCGCTGGTCTCGAGGGCGGTGAGGTAGATCTCCTCCTGGATCTTCGTCGAGAGCTCGACCGCCTCGGGCGCGTCGAACGCGAGGCGCATCTCGAAGAACACGTCCTGGAGGCCCATCACGCCGAGGCCGACCGGGCGCCAGCGCGCGTTGGACGAGCCGGCCTCGGCGATCGGGTAGAGGTTGAGGTCGATCACGCGGTCGAGCTGTCGGACCGCGGTCCGCACGGTGCGGCGGAGCTTGTCGAAGTCGAAGCCGCCGTCGCTGACGTGCGCGACGAGGTTGATCGAGCCGAGGTTGCACACCGCGGTCTCGCCGGGGCCGGTGACCTCGACGATCTCGGTGCAGAGGTTCGAGAGGTGGACGACGCGGCCGGGGCGGGCGGTCTGGTTGCACAGCGCGTTCGAGCGGTCCTTGAACGTCATCCAGCCGTTCCCGGTCTCCGCGAGCGCGCGCATCATCCGCCGGTAGAGCGCGCGGGCCGGCAGCGTCCGAACGGCGAGCCCTGCGTCCTCAGCCTCGACGTACGCGCGCTCGAACGCCTCGCCGTAGAGGTCGGGTAGCGCCGGCACGGTCTTCGGATCGAAGAGCGACCAGCTCGCGTCGGCCTCGACCCGGCGCATGAAGAGGTCCGGGATCCAGTTCGCGAGGTTGAGGTTGTGGGCGCGGCGCGCCTCGTCGCCGGTGTTGCCGCGCAGCTCGAGGAACTCCTTGATGTCGGCGTGCCAGGGCTCGAGGTACACGCAGCAGGCGCCGCGGCGCTTGCCGCCCTGGTTCACCGCGGCGACCGAGGAGTCGAGCGTCTTGAGCCACGGGACGATCCCGTTCGAGCGCCCGTTGGTGCTCTGGATGAGCGAGCCGCGCGAGCGGACCCGGTGGTACGCGAGCCCGATCCCGCCCGAGAACTTCGAGAGCATCGCGACGTCGCGGTAGCGCTCGTAGATGCGCTCGAGCGAGTCGTCGGGCGAGTCGAGGAGGAAGCAGCTCGAGAGCTGCTCGTGGCGCGTGCCGGCGTTGAAGAGCGTCGGCGAGCTCGGCAGGTACGACAGCGTCGCGAACGCCTCGTAGAGCTCTCGGGTCTGCTCGAGGTCGGTCGTGAGTGCCGCCGCCACCCGGAGGAAGAAGTGTTGCGGGCCCTCGATCACGCCACGGGTCGTCGGGTGGCGGAGGAGGTACCGGTCGTGGAGCGTCTGGAGGCCGAAGTACCGGAAGCGATCGTCGTGCGCCCGGTCGAGGATCGCGTCGAGCGCGTCGCCCTCGGCGTCGACGCGGGCGAGGAGACGATCGCCGATCAGCCCGACCTCGGCGCCGCGGCGGACGGAGTCCGAGAACGACTCGATGCCTTGCTCGGCGAGCCGCTCGTCGATCTGGCGGGCGAGCAGGCGGGCGGCGAGATCCTCGTACTCGGGGTGCTCGGCGACCAGGCCGGCGGCCACCCGGACTGCGAGGTCGAGGGCGTCCTGCTCCGACGCGGTCGGAGGGAGGGTCGAACGGACGCGAGCGTGGAGGCGGTCGGCGTCGACGTGCGCCACGCCGCGCGCGGCGTGACGGATCCGACCGAGCAGCGGATCGGACACGCGCACGGGTTCGAGGACGACGGCTTCGGTTCGCATCGGCGCTCCACTCCTTCTCCAAGGGCCGGGCAGGCTACTATACATCCGATCAGTGGGCTCGCCTACGGCAACTGATGCCGGAGCACACTGCCTGGAAGTCGCGTCCCCCGAGGAAGACCGCTCACCACCAGCTCGCGACCTGCTCGAGCGTGCGCCACTCGGACGAGCTCATCTGCGGCCACGACCAGATGCCGATCCCGTCGACTGTGGGCGCACCGTCCTCGAGGTAGGCCAACCGGAGGTAGGTCATGAGCCGGCCCTCGGAGTTCGGACCGTAGGCGGGGCCGATCGGCACGATGCTGGTGTGTCCGCGGGCGCGCCACTCCGCGGCCGCGACGCGCGCGAGGTTCGGCGCGATGGTGTACGTCTGCGGCATCCCGGTGCCGGCGACCATCTCGCTCCAGGGCATCGGCCGGTGGTAGCGGGCGAGGGGGTACGAGGTGACGGCGATGCCCTGGTCCTCGCCCAGCTGATCGAGAGACGCCGAGACGAGGCGCCGACAGGCCGCGACGTCGCCGCGGTAGGGCTTCTCGATGTCGAGGATCAGGCCACGCCCGCCCGTCGCCTCGAGGGCACCTCCGGCCACGTCGGCCGCGCGCTCGGGATCGTCGGCCAGCGGGAAGAACCAGACCCAGACCTCGACGCCCTCCTCGCGGAACGCCTGGCCGTAGTCCACGAGCACCTCGACCGGATGGACGCGCTCCTCGGTCGGGGTGCCGGCGAGCCCGAGCGCCATGAGCCCGACCCACGAGAGGCCGTGGTCGCTCGCGCGCCGGGCCGCTTGTGCGGGCGTCCCGTACTGGCGCTCGGTGATCC
>JAVJQK010000034.1 GCA_040218145.1 Sandaracinaceae bacterium
GGACCGGAGCGTGGTGTTCCCGGCGGGCACGTACTGGATGAAGAAGCACCACGCGGCGGCGTGCGAGCCGTTCCCGTAGATCGGCGCTGATCGCGCGACTCTTCTCGTGACCCTGGTGGCCTCGCGCCGCCGGGGTCCGTCCGTCGTGGCGTACAGGGTCCCGCGGGCGGGCCGAGGGCGCCTTGCGCCGGCCTCCGCGGCGTCGTCGAGAGCGTCGAAAGCCCGCGAGCGCACGCCGCGGTACCGGGTCGTTGCACGTGTCGCAAGCGGAGTTGACTCGGTACCAGGGGACGAGAGAGAGGCCAGCAGCGATCACTCGTTCTCGGGGCCGACGATGTCCACCTCGACGGCATAGGGGGTGTCGCGCGGCGGGGACTCGGGCTCGACGGGTCGCGCCGCACGCTCGGCCAGCTGATCCTCCACGCGGAACCAGGCGATCACGCCCGCGACGATCACGGCGATCATCAGCAGGACGCGGGTGCGCCAGCTTCCCTGGACCCGGTATCGCATGGCGCGGTCTACCGCTTCCCTGGGACAGACGCATTGAATGGATCGCGGCGGGGGGCGTCGATCTGTTCGGTGCAAGGGATGAACAATATGGCCAACTCTTCGAAACTCCTCGCTTTCGTCCTGTCGGCTGGGCTCCTCATGGGCGCCTCGGTGGCGGACGCGCAGTTCACCTACCGCAGCTTCCGCCACGCGCCGCAGCTCTACCGGGCCACGCCGACGCGGGTCACGCCTCGGATGCAGCCCATGAACCAGGGGCCCACTCGCACGATGAGCCGCACCGAGGCGAGGCCTGCTCCGAGCCCCGCCCAGCGCGGGCGGGTGGTCTGCGGGATCACGGAGAACGGGGCCTACGCGCCCGGAACGATCGAGCTCCGACAGGGTGGGCCCATCGTCGCCAGCGGAGATTGCAGCCGGGCGCTCGACCTACCCGTCGGCATCTACGACGCGACGCTGACGCTGACGACCGCGCTCGATCGTCCGCAACGCACTGTGCGGGTGACCGTGACCGCCGACGGGCTCGCCACCGCGCGCGCCGAGTTCGAGACCTCCATCCTCGAGGTGCGCTTCACTGCCGACGGGCGACCGGCGCACGGGCTCGCGATCGTGAAGAAGGACGGTCAGGTGGTGGGCACCCTCGGCAGCGGCGTCTCGGGGCGAGTGTCCAGCGGCACGTACGAGGTCGTGGCGCGCTACCGGACGACGGACCGGTCCTACACGGTCCCCCTCGCCCCCGGACAGCGTCGCGCCATCCGGGCCGCGTTCTGAGGGTCAGCCCAGGAAGGCGAACAGGTCTTCCCAGCTGCGGCGCCCCTGCGGAGTCCAGTACAGCGCCCGAAAGGCGTGGATCTCCCGGCTGTAGTAGCGGACCTCGTGAGGGACGCCCCGGCGCTCGAGCGCGCGGTGCAGGCGCCGCGTGTCCTCGAGGATCGGGTCCGCGGTGCCGACCGACGCGAAGAACGGAGGGAGGGGTCGAGACGGCTCGAGCTCGCTCTCGATCACCCGCAGCGGATCGGCGAAGAACAAGCGATCCGGGTCGCGCTCGCCGCCCAGATATGCGGCGCAGATCTGCTGGATGCGCGAGCGGACGAGCGGAGGGAGGCGCGCGTCCTCGAGGTAGCGCTCGCCGTTCGAGACCTCGAGCATGCCGCAGAGCGGGGCGACCGCGCGCGGGGTGATGCCGCGCTCGAAGACCCGCCGCGCCCACGGCTCCGGGCGCTCGAAGGTCGTGGCGAGGCCGAGCGCGGTGACGAGGTTTCCGCCCGCCGACTCCCCGATCAGCACGAGCTGCTCCGGGTCGGCGCCGTGCGCCGCGGCGTGCTCGAACACCCAGTCGAGCGCGGCGCCCGCGTCCTCGACGGCGGCGGGGAAGGGGTGCTTCGGCGCGAGCCGATAGTTCGCGTTGAAGACGGTCCAGCCCGCGCGAGCGAGCATCTTCGCCATCATCCAGTGGGTGTCCTTGCTCAGGATCCGAAACCCACCGCCGTGCAAGTAGAGCGCGGCTCGACCGCTCGCGTTCGCGGGACGGTACACGTCGAGCCGCTCGTGCGGCGCCGGCCCGTAGGGCACGTCGTAGGTGACGTCGATGCCGTACCGGTCCAGGCGGGCGTCGGGGCGGAGCTTGCCGGCGGCCGAGGCGGCGCGGAGGCCGTAGTGCAGGGCCGCGCCGACGAGGCGAGCGCGAATCGGCGGCATGTCGGCTCTCGTATGAGGGGTGCCGCCCGCGCCCGCAAGTGATAGGAGACGCGCGATGCCGTGGAAGCCGATGCTGTTGCGCGGAGCCAAGGTGCTCGCGCGCGTCGACGCCGCCGGAGAGCCGGTGGCCGAAGACGGTCGAGTCGAGATCCGGTACAAGCCGAACGACGGCCGGGCCTACCGAGCGGGGGTGCGCAACTTGTCTCCCGTCGACGGCGCCGACGTCCTCCCGGACGCGCACTGCGCGCCGGCCGAGGCCCCCGACGAGAAGAGCGGCGGCGGCGCGAAGAAGTCGGGCGGCGCACGAAAGAAGAAGTCCAAGAAGAGCGCCGCGCCGCCCCCGCACCAGGAGGGCGCCATCATCGTCTACGCGGACGGAGCCTGCAGCGGCAACCCGGGCCCCGCCGGGCTCGGCGTGCTCATCCTCGACGGCGACGACTCGCGCGAGCTGAGCGAGTTCCTCGGCGAGGGCACGAACAACGTCGGGGAGCTCGCCGCCATCCTGCGCGCCGCGACGGAGCTGGAGGGGACGGACAAGCCGGTGCGCATCTACACCGACAGTCAGTACTCGATCGGCGTGCTCACCAAGGGCTGGAAGGCCAAGAAGAACCAGGAGCTCATCCGCGACGTGAAGGCGGCGCTCGCCGCGCTCGACGACGTGGAGCTCCACTACGTGCCCGGCCACGCGGGCCACGACTTCAACGAGAAGGCCGACCAGCTCGCGCGCGAGGCGGTCGAGACGCGCGGCAAGCGCGGCTGGGATCCGGTCACGCCTTTCGAGTGACGAGATCGACGGTCATCGTCGTCTCGCTGCGCGGCGGCGGGCCCGAGGTCCGACGCTCCGACAAGCCCGGCCCGTGCGCCTCCCACCACAGCTGGGCCTTGCGCTGGGTCCAGCGCGGCACGTCGCACTGCTCGAGCCTCCGCCGCAGCTCCGACGCGCTCTGGGGACGCTCCGCCGGGTCCTTGGCAAGGCAGTCGAGGATGAGCCGCTCGAGCTCCTCCGGGACCCGGTCTCCCAGCCGCACCGACGGCGCCATGGGCGCGCTGTGCATGTGATGCCCCAGGATCTCGATGACGGTCTTGCCCTCGAAGACGTGCTGCCCCGTCAGCATGTAGTAGCCCACCGCGCCTAGCGCGTAGAGGTCGCTGCGAGGGCTGCCCGCGTCCGGCTCGGTCAAGATCTCGGGCGCCATGTAGAGCGGGGTGCCGCTGATGGTCCCCTCCCGACTGACCGTCGCGCCGACGCGCCGCTCGATCTCCTTCACCAGGCCGAAGTCGACGACCTTGGCGACGTCGTTCTCGCCTCCTTGCCGCGCCAGCACGATGTTCGCCGGCTTCACGTCGCGGTGGATCAGCCCGATCGAGTGCGCCTCACCGAGGGCCCCCGCGACCTGCTCCAGGACACGCACGACGCGCGCGGGCGGCTGCGGGCCGTCGATCTCCACGACCTCCTCGAGGGTCGCCCCGTCGAGCAGCTCCATCGCGTAGTAGAGGACGCCGTCGTCGGTCCGGCCGTAGTCGAAGATGGTCACGGTGTTCGGGTGCGTGAGCTGCGCCGTCAGCTGCACCTCGCGCTCGAACCGCTCGAGGGCCTCGCTCCCCGCGCGGTCGGGGGCGAGCAGCTTGATCGCGGTGGGTCGCCGCAACATCGCGTGCGACGCTCGGTAGACCATGCCCATCCCGCCTTCTCCGATGAGCCCCTCGAGGGTGTACTGCCCGAGCCGCTTCGCCTCGCGGACCTCCTCGCGCAGGCCGTAGATGACCTTCGAGATCATGGTGCACACCACCGTGGTGATCCCCCACTGGATCGCCGCGCCGGTCGCGAGGGAGGACGAGGAGAAGAGGTGGTAGCCCATCCCGTCCGCGGCGCTGCCGGCCAAGAATCCGATCGGGACCAGCGGCGCCCCGACCGCGAGGGTCAGCAGCGTGGTGTGACGCGCGGACGTCGGCACGAACGCGGCGCGCATGACCATGGCGTAGGTCAGGACGAACGCGAGGCCGATCAGCGGCATCACGAGCGCGAAGTAGCCGAAGATGCGCGTGTGCGGGTCGCGCAGCATGTCGTGGATGGCGCCGCCCCACAGGAGCCGCTCGGTCATGCCGAAGGCGACGACCTCCAGGCACGCGCCAGCCGCCAGCAACCCGGACGCCTCGACCACGCGCACGAACCCGGCGCTCCGAGGTCTGCCCCGCGTCAGGAGGTAGATCACGAGGAGGCAGCCCGTCGCGGCGGCCTGGAACCCGAGGGTGCCCGCGGGCACGAAGGCCAGCTCCTCCGGGTATCGCAGCACCGCGATCGTGCGCCCGATGACCGCGACGAGCATGATCGCGCCGAAGCTCAGGGCGAACGAGGCGACGCGGTTCTGCAGCAGCGCCTGCGCCTCGTCGCTCGTGGTCTCCCCCGCGTGTTTCATCCGGCCGACGAACCGGCGAAGGCCTCCGCCGCTTCCCCCAAGGTCACGAACCGATAGCCTGCGTCCCGGAGCGTGCCGATCGCGCTGCGCAGGGCCCGCTCCTTCGCCTGCGCCGACTTCGCCAGATCCGGCTGGTGCGGGCGCAGCCAACCGAGCCCGTCCTCCTCGGCGTCGGCGAGATCGATCCCGTGCAGCTCGAGGTTCACGAGCGGCCGCCCCACGATGGCGCGCGAAAGGATCGCCGCGCCCGTCTCCCCCGACAGCACCACGCTGGTTCCGATGTAGGGCAGGCGCGGTCCACGGGAAACCCCGATCGGCAGCTCGAGGACCCCGTCCCCGCGGCGCCAGTAGGGTGTGCCCACGCGGTAGGGGTCGGCCGGCGCGGAGAGCACGCGCGGATCGTCGACCACGCTGCGACTGCGTCGCCCTCGCAGCCGGATCGCGCCGATCGCGCCCGTCTTGGCGAGGTAGTAGGCGGGGCAGGGGAAGACGCTCGAGTCGTACGCGACGCCCAGCTCCTCCAGCACCTCGAACACCGCGTCGGTGATGGTGTAGCCCGGGGCGCGGAAGCCCAGCGGCACCACGCCCACCGCGCGCTCGATCGCCTCCATGCCGCCCGCGATCTCGCGCGTGATCGTGGCGCGGTCCCTCCGCGTCAGGTCGTAGAGGTGGTCGAGCGAGTGGTTGGCGATCTCGTGGCCCTCCTCCGCCAGCATGCGCAGCCGCGCGCCGTTGTCTCGGTCGAGGTCCCGACCGATCGCGAAGAAGGTGCAGGGCACGCCCTCGCTCGCGGAGAGCGCGCGGAGGCGAGGGAGCGCCTTGTCGTAGATGGCTCGGCCCGAGCGCCCTGGCGCCTCGAGCCCGTGGATCGCCGCGTAGCAACCGATCTCGTCCAGATCGACGCTGAGAGCGGCGAGGCGCACGCTTCAGCCCTTGATGCGGATCGCCACGAAGAGCTTGGTCAGGTTCTTCAAGACGTTCGGCACGCGGCGGAAGAGGTGGATGGAAGGCTGACGCTTCTCGAGCACCCGGATGGGGATCTCCACCACCCGTACGCCCCCGCGCTCGGCGCGGATGACGAGCTCGCTCGCGAAGAGGTCCTTGTCGACGAGGCACGAGCGCGCGACGTCGACCACCGCCGTGCGGCGGAAGGCCTTGAGCCCGTGGGTGTCGGTGCCCTTGAAGCCGAGCGAGAGGCGCAACATCCCGTTGATGACCTGGGTCCCGAGCCGGCGGAGGAACGGGCGCTCGTCGCTCGCGCCGGGCATGACCTTGCTGCCGACCACGAAGTCGGCCTCGTTGGTCTCGAGCAGCGCCATCGCGCGCTCGTAGAAGTCGGTGTCGCACAGATCGATCTCGTCGCAGATGACGAACTCGCCGCGCGCCTCCAGGATGCCGCGCTTCAGGGCGCCGCCGTAGTTCGGCTGGCCGAAGCTGAAGGTGCGGACGGCCGCGAAGCGCTCCGAGAGCTCCTCCGCGATGCGCACCGTCGCGTCCCGAGAGCCGTTCTCGGCCAGCACGAGCTCGTAGGGGAAACCCAGGGGCTCGAGGCGATCGATCAGGTCGACCACCGCCGCGTGCAGGATCGCCTCCTCGTTGTAGACCGGGATGACGATCGAGACGCGCGGCATGGGGAGGTTCGGATCGTCGCCGCTCGACATCGCGGCGGACTCTTGTTCACGGCCTCTTCCCCGTCAAGGGACGGGGGCGCGAGGCGCCCTGTGGACAGCAGCCGGGCGCGCACTGCGTGGGCCGCGCCGGGAGCGCTCCGACCGCCGGTCGCTCGTCCCAGCCCTCGACGTACTCGGCGATCAGCGCGCGCGCCATGGCCACGAAACGAGGGTGATCGTTCGCCGCGGGGGCCCGCGCGAACGTCAGCCCGAGCGCCTCGGCGCGCTCCTTCGCCTCGTGGTCGAGGTCCCAGACGACCTCCATGTGGTCGGCCACGAAGCCGAAGGGCGCGATCACCACCGCTGCCCCGGGCTCCCTCTCCGCGAGCGCGTCGAGCGCGTCGAGCACGTCGGGCTCGAGCCACGGCACCTGCGGAGGCCCCGAGCGGCTCTGGTAGATCCGCTGCCAGCGCGTCACCCCGACCTCCTCGGCGACGAGCCGCGCCAGCTCCTCGAGCTGGGCTTCGTAGTCGCATCCGTCGGCCATCCCCCGCGGGATCGAGTGGGCGCTGAAGAGCACGTGAGCGTCCGCGCGCTTCTCGGCGGGCAGCTGCGCGAGCCCCTCCCGCAGGCGCTCCACACAGGTCTCCACGTACCCCGGGTGGTTGAAGAAGGGTCGGATCTTGACGACCTCGGGCGCGCCGTCGCCGATCGCCTCCCGAGCCTTCGCGATGTCCTCGCGGTACGCCCGACACCCCGACCAGCTCGAGAACGCGCTCGTGACGAAGGCCACCGCGCGCTTCACCCCGTCCGCCTTCATCTGGCGCAAGGTGTCCTCGAGCATCGGGTGCCAGAAGCGGTTGCCCCAGTACACGGGGAGCCTCGGCCCGTGCGCGTCGAGCTCGTGCTCCAGCGCGGCGATCAGCTCGCGCGTGCGGTCGTTGATGGGGCTCTTGCCGCCCATGTGGAGGTAGTGCTCGGCCACCGCCTCCAGGCGCTCGCGGGGCACGGGCCGGCCGCGCACCACGTTCTCCAGGAAGGGCAACACGTCGTCGGGGCCCTCGGGGCCTCCGAACGAGAAGACGAGGATGGCGTCGAAGCTCATGGCGGGAGCCTAGGCTCGGTGCGGGGTGGCGGCGACGATCGCGTGCGCTCCCTCGAGCTGCGCCAGCCGCGGACGCCAGGAGGCGGGGAGGGCGGCGCTCCGGCCCCTCGGCACGCGCTGGTCGCCGAGGGTCACCACCCCGTCGAGCACGGTCAGGCCCGTCAGCAGGTTCCAGTCCGGCAGGGTCACCTCGCCCGTGCCCGACAGCCGCGCCACCGCCAGCGCCTCCGACCGGAGCGGCGCGTCGCTCGGTCCGCAGAGGGCCTCCACGCGCGCCTCCGCGCACGGCGCGCCGGCCCGCACCCGCACGCGCTCCAGCAGCGCCTCGCCGCGGGGCAGATCCCAGCGCGTCACGGCCAGCGCCTCCTCCCGATGCAGCGCGCGCGGCTCCCCGCCGGGATCGCGCCGCCCTCCTTCGTCGTACCGACGGTTCCAGTCCCAGTAGCGGTAGGTGACGCCGCGTCGCCCGGGGGCCACGCGCTGCGGCTCGACGAGCAGCACGCCGCGGCCGATGCAGTGAGGCGTGCCGGCCTCGATGACGAAGAAGTCGCCGGGCTCCACGGGCACGAACCCGAGCAGGGAGGAGAGGTCCGCGCCTCCGTCGAGCGCGGCCCGGACGCGCGCCTCGTCGGCGCCCTCGGCCAGCCCGAGGTAGAGCCCGGCCCCCGGCTCCCGCGCCACCACGTACCAGCTCTCCGGCTTGCCCGACTCGTCGGGCGCCAGGCCCGGGGCGTCGTCGCGCGGGTGAATCTGCACCGACAGCGCGTCGGCGGTGTCGAGCAGCTTCACGAGCAGCGCCGTCCCGCCGCGCGCCGCCTCCTCCCCGAGCGCGGCCGCGTCGAGTCGCTCGGCCAGGGTCCGACCGTCCAGCCCCACGCTGGGGAAGCTGGGCTCCACCGAGACCTCCCAGGACTCGCCGACGACCTGACCCGGCGGCATGCCCTTGAGGGCGCGGATCCGCTCCCCACCCCACGGGGTCCGAGACGGCGGGGTGAAGTTCTGCTCCTCGAGGAGGATCGGCTCGTCGCTTTTTTGGTGACCCATTGTCCTACATGTAGGTTCCGACTTGGCCGTATGGCGCAGGGAGGTTCTGATGGGATTCAAGGGCAAGGATCGGCGGGTTCACAAGGTCTTCGTCACCCGCAACACCGAGTATCACGTTCGTCGTGATCTCTGCGTGGCGGTGAAGGACCGGCGCAGCGGCGAGTGGCTGCGCGCCCACCTCGCGCTCTCCAACCGCGTCCACGGGGGCATCCGCTTCAACCGGAGCGGGGGCATCATGCCCAACCCGGGCCAGCCGAAGGTGGGCGAGTCGCTCTTCTTCCACGCCGCGGGGCGCGACCTGGTGACCAGCCCCATCCTCAGCGTGGATCGTCCCGAGCGGGACATCGTCGGCCGGTACCCCAGGGCGTGACGAGGGGGGCCACGAGCGCTATAAGTGCGCCTTCGTGACCGAGGAGCGGAAGACCATTCGAGTGGTGGGTGCGGTCGTCGAAGAGGACGGCCGCTACCTGATCACGCAGCGGCGCCCCAACGCCGTGCTGCCCCTGCTCTGGGAATTCCCCGGCGGTAGGGTCGAGGACGGGGAGAGCGACGTCGAAGCGCTCACCCGCGAGATCGTCGAGCGCCTCGGCGTCCAGGTGGACGTGCAGCAGCCATGGATCTGCTTCCGCACGCACCCCTACGAGCACTACACGGTCGACCTCTACCTCTACGAGTGCACCCTGAAGTCGGACGCGCTCGAGCCTCGCGCGGTGAACGACTTCCGCTGGGTGACGAGCGAGGAGTTCGACCAGTTCCCGTTCACGCCGGTCGACGAGGCGTCGATGAGCAAGCTGCTCGGAGAAGAGTCTTGAGCCTCGCGCGCCTCTCGCTCGGATGCGCAGCGCTCCTCTTCGTCGGTTGCCAGACCACGCCCGAGCCGAGCGCCCGACTGGAGCCAGCGGCCGACGGCCCCTCGATGGCGGATGAGCCTGCCGCCGACGCGCCTGCCGCCGATGAGCACCCGGACGGCGCGGGATCCGCCAACCACTTCGGCGCCGCGCTCGACGAGAGCATGCCCACCACCGCGCTCGCGGACATCCTCGCCGAGCCCACCCGCTTCGAGGGCCAGGTCGTCAAGACCGAGGGGGAGGTCGCCCGCGTCTGTCAGCGCATGGGCTGCTGGATGGAGCTTCGCCAGGACGCCGAGAGCCCCGGGGTGCGCGTGCCGATGGCCGGTCACTCCTTCTTCCTGCCTCGCGACTGCGCGGGCCGCCGCGCAACCATGCAAGGCCGCGTGGCCCTCCGCGAGCTGTCGCCCGAGGCGCGCGCGCACCTCGAGTCCGAGGGAGCCGTCGCCACCGCGTCGGCGCTCTCGATCGAGGCGAGCGGCGTCGTCCTCGATTGAGCGCTAGCAGGAGCTGGACGCCGTGAGCGAGACGCCCGAGCGCTGCCCCACATGCAACACCGCCGTGCCGGAGGGCGCCAAGCGGTGCCCCGGCTGCGGGCGTGTCTTCGGTGAGAAGAACCGCTGCCCGCACTGCCACGCCATCGCCGCGGTGCGCCGCGTGGGCGACAAGACCGTGTGCGCGGCGTGTGGAAAGCCTCGGGTGGGCACCGTCGTGCAAGGGAGCGACGCCGACGACGGCGCGGCCCTGGTGCCGGAGTCGCGCGAGGGGCGCGAGTCGTCGCGGGAGGCGATGTTGCTGCGCGCGCGCGGCAGGACGCAGCGAGGCTTCGGCATCGTCTCGATCGCGGGCGGCGTGCTGATGGCCGTGGCGATGGCGGTGCTCTTCTCGGGCGGGCTCGGCCTCGGGCTCGCGGCCGCGGCGGCGCTGATCGCGGTCGGCCTCGGCGCGCTGTCCATCCGCTCGGGCGCCCAGAACATGCAGAAGGCGGCGGGCGCGGACGCGAGGGCGCGCGAGCTGGCGGTGCTGGAGCTCGCCGAGAAGGAGGGTGGGGTGCTGACGGCGACACAGGTGGCGCAGGCGTTCGGCCTGACGCCCGGCGAAGCGGACGCGCTGCTCACCCAGATGGTCGGCGACGGCTCCCGTATCGGCGTCGACGTCGATGAAGAGGGCGTGCTCACGTACGTCTTCCGGGAGCTGCGTCGCTCGGTCCCGAAGGTGCGCGTGGCGTCCGAGCCGGACGACGCGCTGGCCGAGCACGAGATCGACGACGGCGCCGAGACCAAGCGCCGCGCCGAGGAATGACCCGCTTTTCCTCGCAGCGCGCGGCCACTGACGGCATGATCGGGGGCGGATGACGGAGAAGGACGGCGCGTCTGACGAGGAGGAGAGCGCGAGCTCGACCCCTCCCCAGCGACGGCGGAGGCCTCGACAGGCGACGCTGATCGGGATGGCGGTGCCGTCCTCCGAGCCCGGAGGGGCGCCGAAGATCGTGACCTCGGACACCGGCCGGGTGCCGGTGCCGTCGGTGCCCAAGCCGCCCGCTGCCAAGCCGCCCGCTGCCAGACCGCAGGGCGGGCCCGTGCCCAAGCCCCCCGCGGGGTCGATTCCCGAGCGCCCCGCGTCCGGCGCGAGCAGGAAGGCGTCGAGCGGGGGCTTCCCCAGGCCGAAGCGACCCGTCTCGGGCGCGGTCTCGGCCATCGAGCAGGCGCTGGCCGCGTCGTCGCCCAGCCCACCGTCGCCCACGGCGCCATCGTCCACCGCGCCGTCGCCCACCGCGCCATCGTCCAGCCCGCCGTCGCCCAGCCCGCCATCGTACAGCGCGCCATCGCCCAGCCCGCCGTCGCCCGCGTCGGCGCATGACGCGCCACCGGACTCGGCGCGTGTCACCCCCGCCCAGCGCTGGGCGTCGTCGCCGCCACCGGGCAGCCCTCTCGGCGGGGAGTCCACAAACGTCAGCGAGCCGCCCGCGGCCCCTGCGTCCTCGCCGGCCGAGCTCGAAGAGCTCGCGGGTGAGTCGACCTCGGTGACGGGCGCGCTGCCGTACGAGGCCACCCAGACCGATGCGCGCGCGCTGGGAGACGAGGCGAGCACCCAGCCGCAGCTCGACGCGCCGGACGAGCTCGCGGCCGAGGCGACGCAGCCCGCCGCGCCGCTCCCGACCCCGGAGCCTGCAGCGCCCGCGCCGCGCCCACCGGCGGAGCAGCCGTCGGTCGAGGTGGCGTCGGAGGGGCGCCCTACGCCGCCGCCGGACGACTTCGTCTCGGTGCCGACGGTGGTCGTCGATCCGAGCGCCGTCGGCGCGGAGCCCGCTCCCACCTACTCGATGGACATGCGGTCCGGCCACGTCAGCCTCGCCCATGAAGAGACCTCGCAGGTCGCCTTGCCGGCCGAGCTGCCGGACGAGCTGCCCAAGAGCCGGGTCGGCTTGTTCGTCGGGCTCGGCGCGCTCGCGCTGCTCGTCGTCGGCGTCGGAGGCGCGGCCGCCTATCTTCTCCTCGCGCCGCCCGACGAATCTGCGCCGATCGCGCACGTGGGCGCCGAGGACACGCCTGAAGGCGATGACTCCGACGGGGACGAGGGCGCCGCGCCCGTCGCCGACCCCGACGCGGTCTCGACCGAGGAAGCCACCGCCGAGGCGGAGGCCACACCGACGACCGATCAGGGGGCCGACGAAGAAGGCACGGACGACGCGGACCTGGCGGACGAGGCAGAGGCCGGCGAGGGAGCGGCGGACGCGGACGAGGACGAGGGTGAATCGGAGACGGCGCCGGCCCCGACGGGCGATCTGACCCGCGAGGCCATGCTGGCCTTCGAGCTCGAGAGCCTCCGACCGAGCCGACGCGCGTCCCGCATGACCCAGGCGCGACGCCGCGCGCAGGCGGATCGACTCAAGAGCCGGGCCCTGCGCGCCTATCGAGATGAGGCGCACGACGAGGCGGAGCGTCTGTACCGCGAGGCGCTGACCTACAACTCGTGGGACGTGGCCGCGATCGAGGGCCTGGCGCGCGCGACGGCGCAGCAAGGCCGCTTCCCCGAGGCGCGCGCGTGGGCGCAGCTCGCGGTCGACCGCAACCCGCGCAGCGCCGCGACCTACCGCATCCTGGGCGACGTGTGGCGGCAGGCGGGCTTCGACGACGAGGCCCGCGACGCCTACCGGCGCGGCCTCCGTCGGGTCCCCGACGATCGATGGCTGCGCCAGCGGATCCGCGACCTGCGCTGACCGGTCAGGCGAGCGCGGGATCCTGCGCCGTGCCGCTGGGCGCCCGCACCGCGTGGCTCAGCGCGATCACCTCGACGAGGATGGCGCGGTAGACGGTGTCGAACGCGTCGAGATCGGCGCCCCCCTCGGACTGCGAGAGCGCCTCGTCGAAGTGGTGCTGCACGTAGCTGACGAGCGCGGGCTGCCCCATCGCGACCACGTCGTCGCTCTCGAGCACCTCGGTCGGGTCGTTGCGCCGCAGCTCCTCGTCCACGTCCAGCGTGGAGAGCGCGAGCTGCAGAGACGACTCGTCCACCGTGGTCAGGCGCGTCGGGAACGCCTCCCGGAACGCGAGGTACACGGTGACGGCGAGGAAGTAGCCCACCGACTGGGCCAGCTCGTCGTTGCGACTGGACACCTGCCCGGCGAGGTACTCGGCGAGCTCCGGCTGGAGCCGATCCATCTCGCGGTAGCCGCCGTCGAGCGTGCGCTGGAGGTCCTCTTCGGCCTCCCCGAGTGTCTCCTCGAGCGCGTCGATGGCCAGGTCGTCCACCACGGCCCAGCGCGGCACGGGTCTCAGGGCTGCCTTGCGAAGAAACACCGCCCGATCATACCCGTCCGCGCCCGCCAAGGCAGCGAAACTGTGAGGTTCCGCGGCGAGGTACCTAGCAGTCCGTTGAAGAACCTCGCTCCTCGTCTCTCGGGCGGGACGACCCGTCTCTCGGCCCGTGTCTCCTCGAAAATGCTGAAGCATTTCCTCGTCGCCCCGAACCGAGAACCGGGCCGTCGCGCTCCGAGATCCTTCG
>JAVJQK010000036.1 GCA_040218145.1 Sandaracinaceae bacterium
TCCGGCGGGCCGAGGGGACCATGGCGACGAGCGAAGCGAAGTCGCCCCCCGAGCCGGTCCCCGGCGGCAGCGGGCGGCCAGCTCTCGCGGAGCGAGAGCGCGAGCCGCGTGGCTCACGCGCGGAGCGCGGGACCCGGGCGAGCGCGAAGCGCCTCGCCCGACTTGGGTTGGGGGGGGCCCCGCGGAGCCGGGTGAGCGATGTCCGCGGAGGGCGCGCAGCGCCGGAGCGAACATCGCTCACCCGGCGCAGTGGGGGGGAGGGGCTTGAAAAGCCCCGCCCCAAAAAAATCAGTGCGGCAGCCCCTGGGCGCCTCGCTGGATCCAGCCCACGATCGTCTCCGCGGCCGCGTTCACCGCCGCGCGCTGGAACTGCATCCAGTCCTGCGCGCCGGTCGAGCCCACGATGTTGCTCACGCCCAGCACGGCGACGAAGGGGAGCTCCGCCGCCTTGCAGGCCTGACCGACCGCGAACGCCTCGAGGTTCTCGGCCTGACAGCCGGTGGCGGGGTGCACCGCGGCCGCCACCGTATCGTCGACCGTGCGGGCGAGGGTGTTGGCGACCGGCGCCGCGAACACGCGACCCCCGACCGACGCGAGCCCCGCGACGAGCATGGGGTTGGACTCGAGCTGGGTCTGCATGGGCGCGGGGAACTCGCTCCGCCCCGCCTGCACCGCGTGGCTGACCAGCGTCACCTTGCTCGCCACGATCACGTCGTGCGGCTGGTACTGAGGCAGCCCCGGATAGACGCCGCAGGAGCCGACGAGGATGACGGCGCGCGGCTCGGTCGCGAGGATGCCGCGCGCGGCCGCGGCGCCGGCCACGCCCAACCCGATGCCGATCGCCTTGGCGCGCACGCCGAGCCCGCGGATCTCGCCGATGAGCTGGTCGGACAGGTAGGGGCGCAGGCCCGCCATCTCCGGCGCGTGGGCGGCGACGATGAGGACGTCGGTTCGTGGGGCAGGCTGCATCGCGTCGGGAGGATACCAAAGAGATGCATGAGCAATCGGGGGTTCCGTACTAAGGTCGGCGCGTGGAAGGGGAGACCACGAGCGCAGTCGCGGAGACCGTGGACCGGGCCCAGCTGGTCTATCGGTGGGACCTCGACAAGACGTACCTGCGCACCGAGTTCGACACGGTGCGGGATCTCGTGCGCACCGCCTTCGAGTCCGCGGCCCAGAAGCGAACGGTCCCGGGGGCCGCGGCGCTCCTCCGCGAGCTGCGCGCGACGCAGCCGCTCGGCATCTTCATCGTCTCGGGCAGCCCGGAGCAGCTCCGCAAGGTGCTCGAGGCGAAGCTCCGCCTCGACGGGATCCGCTGGGACGGGTTCGTGCTGAAGCCGCAGCTGCGGAACATCCTGCGCGGGCGCTTCCGGCTCCTGAAGGACCAGGTGGGCTACAAGCTCGGCGCCCTGCTCGACAGCCGCGCCGCCATGCCCGCGACGCTCGACGAGTACATGTTCGGCGACGACGCCGAGGCGGACGCCTTCATCTACTCGATCTACAGCGATCTCTGCGCGGGCCGGGTCGGCAACGACACCCTGATGGCCGTGCTCCGGCGGGCGGGCGTGTACGAGGACGATCTCCCGAAGCTCGTGCGCCTCGCGAGCCGCCTCCCGCGCCACGACGGAGGCCGCCGGATCTTCATCCACCTCGACCGGATCAGCTCGCCCGCCGTCTTCGCCGAGTACGGCCCGCGGGTCTGCCCCTTCTACAACTACTTCCAGCCCGCGCTCGTGCTGCTCGAGAGCGGCGCGATCGACCCGGTGGGGGCGCTCCGCGTCGCGTCGGAGCTGGTGCTGAGCCACGGCTTCACCGCCGACGCGCTCGTCGCGAGCTACACGGACTTCAACGAGCGCGAGCACCTCGGCACCGTCGCCGCGGACCGTCTCCTCGGGGCCCTCGACGAGGTCGAGGTCACGCAGTTCGCGGCCACCCACCACGTGCTGCGCGCGTTCGGCGACCAGCTCGACTCGGTGCGCGCCACCTTGCGCCCGATGCCGACGGGCGAGCCGCCGGTGATCGACTACGTCGGCCTCTTCTCGCGCGACAAGGCCCGCGCCCGGCGGGCGCGTGAGCGGCTCCTCGGGCGCTGATCGGACAGGGGGCTCGCGCCTCGACGGACCAGGGTTCCGAAGCTACGTTGCCGAAGGGGCCAGGTCCTTGTTCATCACCCGACCCGCGACGGCACGAGTTCCGCTTCCTTTCACCGTGACGGCCAGCACGCTGGTCCGGCTGGGCCTGTGCGGCGCGCTCGTCGCGATGGGGCTCGTGGGATGCGGCGCGAAGACCGGGCTGGACGTGCCCGACGTGGGGCCGGACACCGGCATCGACGCGGGGCCCGACGCGGGGCCCGACGCCAACATCCCGTGCATCGAGATCCCACAGGACGGCGGGGTGATCGAGGTCCCCCTCGACATCGAGGCCGAGCTGGCGCGCGCCGACGTGTTCTTCCTCGTCGACACCACCGCCTCGATGCAAGAGGAGATCACCGCGATCCAGACGTCGCTGCGGGATCAGATCGCGCCCGGCATCGCGGCCGCCATCCCCGACTCCGCGCTCGGCGTCGGCTCGTTCGCGGACTTCCCCGAGGGCCGCTGCGGCCAGGACGGAGACCTCCCCTTCGTGCTCGGGCTGCCGGTCTCACAGGACCTCAACCAGGTGCAGGCCGCCGTCGACGGGTTGACGCTCTCGAACGGCCTCGACCGGCCCGAGTCCCAGGTGGAGGCGCTCTATCAGGTGGCCACCGGCGAGGGGATCGGCCGCTACGTGCCGCCCTCCTTCGGGTGCCCGACGGGCGGCTCCGGCTACCCCTGCTTCCGCGACGGCGCGCTCCCGGTGGTGCTCCTCTTCACCGACGCGCCGTTCCACTCCGGCCCGGGCGGCACCAACCCCTACACCTGCTCGGTCGACCCGCCGCCCCACAACTACGTCGAGGCGCGCGACGCCCTCCAGCGTCTCAGCGTGCGCGTCATCGGCCTCTACTCGGGCGACGGGATGGGCCGCGGCGACCTCGTCCAGATCGTCGACGACACGGGCGCGGTCGACGAGTCCGGCGCGCCGCTCGTCTTCGACATCGGCGGACGGGCCGAGCGCCTCAGCACCAGCGTGGTGAGCGCCATCCGGACCCTGGCCGACGTCATCGAGTTCGACGTCGACACGCAGCTCTTCGATCCCGATCCCACCGACGGAGTGGACCCGCGTGACTTCGTGGAGGCGCTCGTGCCCATCCGCGCCGAGCCCATGGACCGCATCCGCGGGATCGACATGGACACGGGCACGTTCCTCGGCGTGCGCGCGGGGACCCGCATCTTCTATCAGCTCCGCATCCGTGGTGACGCCGTCGTGCCGGGGCCGGAGCCGCAGCGCTTCTTGCTGGAGATCGTCTTCCGCGGCGACCGCCGGACGCGCCTCGCGACGCGCTTCATCGAGATCGTGATCCCGGGCGCCGACGGAGCTGGCTGCGAGGCGCCCGAGGCCTGAGTCCCCGATGCGTGCAGCCTTGCTTGCTATCGTGCTGCTCACTGCGTGCGGCGCGAAGACCGGCCTCGACGCCCCCGACGCGCAGATCGACGCGGGGCGAGACGCCGGCGTGGACGCGGGGATGGACGCGGGCCCGCCGCCCCGGCCGTGCATCGAGGCGCCCGTCGACGCGGGCACCGTGCGCGCCTCGTTCGACCTGCCGGCCTCCCTCGCGGTGGTCGACCTGATGTTCCTGATCGACTCCACGGGGAGCATGACCGACGAGATCGACGCGGTGCGCGCGGGTCTGCGGGGGCGCGTCGTCCCCGGCGTGCGCGCCGCGATCCCGGACGCGGCGTTCGGCGTGGCCCTCTTCGGTGAGTTCCCGGTCGTCCCGCACGGCCCGCGCGGCGTGTCCCCCTACGAGCTGCGCTCGCCGATCACGCTCGACGTCCTGCGGGTCGAGGCGGCGCTCGACCGCACGCCCGTGTGGGGCAACTTCGACGACCCCGAGGCCGCCATCGAGGGGCTCTTCCAGGTCATGACCGGGGCGGGCTACGGCGGGCCCGAGACGCCCGGCTTCATCCCGCCTTCGTCCGGGTGTCCGGGGGGCGGCACGGGCGGCGCGTGCTTCCGCAGCGACGCGCTGCCGATCGTGCTGCTCATCACCGACGCGCCGATGCACAACGGCCCGCCCGACACGCCGCCGCTCGCGCCCTACATGCTCACCCCGCCCGCGCACGGCTACGAGGAGACCGTCGATCTGGTGCGCCGCCTCGACGCCCTCGTGGTCGCGGTCGGGGCGAGCGATCCCGGTCGGCCGGCGCCGCACGATCACCTGCGGCAGCTGGCGCGTGACACCGGCTCGGTGGACGCGAGCGGGGAGCCGCTCTGGTTCGACATCGGCGGCCGGGGCGATCGGCTGGGCGACGAGATCGTGCGAGCGGTCCAGTTCGTCGCCTCCGAGGTGCCGCTCGACGTGGACGCCGCGGCCGAGGACCTGCCCGGCGACCTGGTCGACGCCAACGACGTGCTCCGCGGCGTGCGCGCCGTGGCGGCGGACCCACCCGAGAACATCGAGCGGATCGACGACGACACGTTCATCGGCGTGATCCCCGGCACCACGCTGACCTTCGAGGTGCTCGTCGACGCGAGCGAGCTGCCGGCCTCGTCCGAGCGCCGGGTCTTCCCCGCCCGCGTGGTCTTCCGCGCCTCGGGCCGCAGCCGGCTCGACGTCCGCGAGATCGACATCGTCGTCCCCGGCGCCGACGGGGCCGGCTGTCCGCCCGAGTCATGAGGTGATACACGCCTCTCGATGACCCGCGACGCCGAGAGCACCCGGAGGCGGATCTACAGCGTGGCGCTGACGCTCTTTCGTGAGCGCGGCTACGCCAAGACGACGATGCGGCAGATCGCCAAGGAGGCGGGGCTGTCGCTGGGCGCGGCCTACCACCACTTCGACTCCAAGCAGGCCATCGTCGGCGCGTACTACGCGCAGCAGACCGAGGCGCACGAGGCGGCGGCGCGCGCGGCGATGAAGGAGGCGAAGGATCTCCGCGAGCGGCTCGGGTTCGTCATGCACACCGCGCTCGACGTGCGCGGGGCCGACCGCGAGCTGATGCGCGAGCTGGCTCCGCTGGTGGTGAGCGCGGAGGAGACGCTGGGCGCGTTCAGCGACGAGAGCGAGAGCCTGCGCGCCCGCTCGATCGGGGTCTTCCACGAGGCGGTCGACGACCCGGCGGTGCCCGAGGACGTGCGCGAGGTCTTCGCGCTGGCGCTCTGGGGCCTGCAGATGGGCCTCTTGCTCTACTTCTCCCGCGACGAGTCGCCCCGGCAGCGGAAGACGCGCGCGCTCGTGGACGGCTCGCTCGATCTCGCGGTCCAGGTGGTGCGCGCGCTCGCCCTCCCGATGCTCGCGCCGATGCGCGCGCAGTTGACCCGGACGCTCCAGGACGCGGACCTCTTGCCGGCCTCCCGCTGACGTTTTTTTGACCGGTGGATCGGCTCCGCGGAATGTCGGGGCCGTGGGACACGTGGCAGAGAGGCGGTCGCTCCGAGGCTCGATCCTCGAGGGTCGCTATGAGCTCGGGGGGGCGCTGGGGATCGGGGGAACCAGCGTTGTGTTCGAAGCGCGCCGTCTGGAAGACGACGCGCCGGTCGTGGTGAAGGTCCTGCGGGACACCTTCGCCTTCAACGTCGAGCTGATCCAGCGGCTCCGGCGTGAGATCGAGGTCGCGCGCCGCGTCGCGCACCCCGGGATCGTGCCCGTGCTCGACGAGGGCATGCTCGACGACGGCTCGCCCTTCGTCGTGCTGCAGCGACTCGAAGGGGAGTGCGTGGCGCGGCTGCTGCGCCGGACCGGGCCCATCGCGCCGAAGCACGTCGCGGCCATCACCATCCGCGCCGCCGCCATCCTCCACGCGGCGCATTCGCAGGGCTACGTGCATCGCGACATCAAGCCCGAGCACGTGGTGCTCGCGCGCACCGCCGACGGACGGCTCGACGTGCGCATCCTGGACTTCGGGGTCTGCGCGTCGGCGCACGCGCCGGTGGAGGAGCGCGAGTCCGAGCGCGGCCGGGTCTACGGGACCCCCGCGTACGTCTCGCCGGAGCAGGCGTGCGGCAACCCCGACGTGGACGGGCGGGCCGACGTGTTCGCCCTCGGGACCTTCATGTTCGAGGCGCTGACGGGGCGCGCGCCCTTCATCGGGTCGAACGTCGCCAACCTGCTCCGCCGCATCATCCGCGAGGACGCGCCGCGGGTCGGCCTGCTCTTGCCGGATCTCGATCTGCGCTACGACACCGTCGTGGCCCGCGCCATGGCGCGCCGCGTCGATGAGCGCTTCCCGTCTGCGCGCTCGCTCGCGCGCGCCCTCCTGCCGCTCGCGGGAGATCGCCGCGAGACCGAGGCGGAGATCGCCCACCTCGTGCGCCACCGCAGCGAGCGTCAGGACCTCGTGGCGACGGTGCCGGACTACGCGGTCGACGCGGCGTAGCGCGCGCGGCCTCTCGTTCCGTTTGCGCGGACGCCCCAAAGCGAGCTAACCGGAGGGCGTGAAGCCGAAGAGCCCCGAGGAAGCGCGCCTCCGGACCATCCTCAACTCGATGGTGGAGGCCGTGTTCGTCACCGACGAGAAGGGCCGGGTCACGCTCACCAACGAGGCCCTCGACGATCTGATCGCCAAGGACGTCCGGGGCCGGCGCGCGAAGAACGTGATCAAGAGCAAGGAGCTCCGGGTCGCGATCCGACGCGCGCGCAAGAAGGACAAGGCGACCGACGTCGAGCTCGAGACGGAGATCGGTGACCGGCAACACACCTTCTTCGCGCAGGTCGCCCCGCTGCCTCAGGGCGTCGGCGTGGTCACCGTGCTGCACGACGTCACGCGCCTGAAGGACGCGGACCGCATCCGGCGGGACTTCGTGGCGAACGCGAGCCACGAGCTCCGCACGCCGCTGACCGCGATCCGCGGCTTCGCCGAGACCCTGCTTCACGGCGCGGCCGACGATCCCGCCGCCCGCGACCGCTTCCTCAACGCGATCCTGCGCCACACGATGCGGCTCCAGCGCCTCGCTGAGGACCTGACCTTGCTCGCCAAGAGCGAGTCGCCCCAGCACGACTTCGTCGACGCCCCGACCGACGTCCGCGCGGTCTGCCGCGAGAGCATCGCCAGCCTCGACACCTTCGCGAAGAAGAAGAAGATCGCCGTGCGCCTCGACGCCCCGGCCGAGCCGGTGCTCGTCGTCACCAGCGCGCGCGCCCTGGACGGCGCGCTCATCAACCTGATCGAGAACGCGATCAAGTACTCGCCGGAGGACAGCGAGGTGCGGGTGGCCGTCTCCCGGGACGAGGACACGGTCACCATCGCCATCTCGGACGACGGCCCGGGGATCCCGGCGAAGTACCACGAGCGGATCTTCGAGCGCTTCTACCGGGTGGACAAAGGTCGGTCGCGCGACGAGGGCGGCACCGGGCTCGGGCTCTCGATCACGCGGCACCTCGTCAACCGGATGGACGGCACGCTCGAGCTCGAGAGCGCGCCCGGGGAGGGCACGACCTTCCGCGTGGTCCTCCCGCTCGACGTCCCCGGCGAAGACGACTGACGCGCTGCAGGCGCGCGCTCGTACTTCGACTCGGACATCGGGAGGCCCCGACGCCGTAGCGTCAGCGCGGCGCGTCGGCGACCTGGCTCGCCAGCCACCCGAGGTGCTCCTCGATGCGACGGCGCAGCTCCTCTTCCTCGAGGTCCGGCTCGCCGAGGATCGAGGCGAGCTCGGCCTTCGACGCCGCCGCGTAGCGCCCGGTCATCGAGCTGACGGTGTGGATCTGCGCGCGGACCTCCCACATGGGTCGCTGCGTGCGCTCGGAGACGATGCGGCTCCAGCCGTCGAGGAACCGGTCCTGCACCGTCCCGCGCAGCGTCTTGGGGAGGCCGCCCCGCTCCGCGACGATGCGCATCACGACCCGCACGAGCACGCGGTTCTGGCACGCGATGCGATAGCCGCGCCGCGTGGCGTGCGCGAGCGCCTCGCCGAGCTCTCCCTCGGTGAGCCCCGCGCGCTCCTCCGCCTCCACCTCGAGCAGCGCCTCGTAGAGCTTTCGAACGCACGCCTCGAGCAGGCCGTCCTTGCTGGTGAAGTAGTGGTGGACGAGCCCCACGCTGACCTTCGCGCGCTCCGCGATGGCGCGGATGCCGACGTGCGCGGGGCCCTTGCGGTCCAGCACCTCCAGCGCCGCGGACAGAATGCGACCCTGGGTCGAGCTGGCGTCGTCGGCGGCGTCGGCGGGCACGGCCGGTGAGTATAGCGGACCCTTCCCGTCGCGGTGGGTTTGGGCTATCGATGCGCCCGTGAAGGTCCTGTTGATGCGACACGGGGAGGCGGTCGACCCGTCGACCGCGCCCGATCCGCAGCGCTGGCTGACCGCCCGCGGGCGCGCCACGAGCGTGCAGGTGGCGGAGGCGCTGGGGGAGCGTGGGCTCGCGCCCACCCACCTGTTCACCAGCCCGCTCGTGCGCGCGGTGCAGACGGCGGAGCTGGTCGCGCAGACGAGCGGTCATCCGGGGCCCGTCCGGGTCGAGGCGCACCTCGTCCCCGGGGGCACGACCGCGCACGCCGTGGCGCCGCTCGACGCGCTCCCCGGTGACGCGGTGGTCTGGCTGGTCACCCACGAGCCGACGGTCCGCGTGCTCGCGGCGCACCTGAGCGGGCTCGCGTCCTTCCCTGGCTTTCGCACGAGCGGGGTCGCCGTCATCCGGCGCGACGCGCAGGGCAAGGGCGCGCTCGAGGGTCGCTTCGATCCGAGCGGCATGCTCTGGCGGGACGCCGCCGATCTGCACTTCTGAGCCGGCTACCGCTGGCGGAGCCAGATCAGGTGCTCTTCTCGCGCCCGGTGCCCCGTCCAGTCGGTGCGGCGCTGCGAGGCGACGGCGTGCACCGCGAGCCCGTGCTTCGCCCCGAGGTAGGCGACCTGCGGCGGCGGCGGCACGCGCTCGCGGCCGATCTGCGCGTCGCCCATGAGCAGCACGATCTGTCCCCCCGGGCGGAGCACCGCCTTCATCGCCTCGAGCATCGCGCTGACGTCGCGGTCCCACGCGTCCGCGGCGCCCTCGCGCCGGCTCTCTCGCCGTGCGCCCATCTCGAGTCGCCGGAGCTTGCTGTCATCCAGCCCCAGCCAGGCGATGCGGCGGGCGTGGTGCGCGGCGTAGTCGTAGGTGCCGCCGTACGGAGGCGACGTGAGGATCAGATCCATGCGCTTGCTGCCGAGGATGCGCGGCAGCGATCGCGCGTCGCCCTCGAAGAGCAGGGGCGGGGGCCCCTCCGCGACCTCGTTCAGCGCGGCCCAGCGCTCGGAGAGCTCCTGCGCCTTGCGGAGGAAGAGCTCGGTGGAGAGCCCCTTCCGGATGCGCTTCTTCGCGACGACCTCGGCCGTGTCCGAGCGCTGCTTGCTGACCTTCACCAGGATGGACGAGAAGCAGACGATGAGCGGCACGCGGTCCTCGAGGTCCGGCACCGCGCGGATCTCCTCGCGCAGCCCGCCGAGCTCCTTGAGCACGTGCACGTCGTACCAGCGCAGCTCGGCCTCGGGCAGGTCCACGCGGATGTTCACGCGCTCGCGCACCCGGGCCTCGCTCCTCTCGGCCACCCCCTGCGCGGCGGCGAGGAAGCGTGAGCGGCCGATCGCGTCGCGGGCCTCGGCGCGCACCGCGGCGACGCGCTGCGACAGCGGGTTGAGGTCCACGCCCGCGCTCTTGGCGCCGAGCACCCGCGCCTCGACGAGCACCGTGCCGCCGCCGCAGAACGGGTCGAGGACGCGCGTGGGCTGGATGGCCTCGAGCACGGTCCGCGCGGTCGCCCAGTGCATGCCGGCCGGCCAGCTGTGAAAGCCGTGGGTCAGGTTGGTGAGCGGGTCCTCGCGCTCGGCGCTGCGGAAGGCGCGCGCGAGCACGGAGGCCGCGGCCGCGTCTCCCTCCCGACGAATGGGGCCGCCGCCCTGGGAGAGCGGCCGCTTCTGGCCGTCTCTCTCCGACTCGCCCTCCGAGGAGGGCTCGCCCCAATCATCGCCGTCCGACACGTGCATGTTCTCTCACGGGCTGGGCGGCTCGTCGACGTTCACGGGCAGATCGAAGAAGCGGCGCAGATCGTGGCTCGCCTCCGTGCGCGCTCCGTCCGCGTCGCGCGCGACCAGCGGCGGCGCCTCGACCAGCGCGCCGGGCTCGTGCGCGAACGTCCACACCGTGAACAGCGGGCCCTTCTTGCCGGCCCGCGGCACCACGTCGCGGCGGTGGCGCGGGTGGAGCCCCGCGGCGCGCCCGCCCTCGATCGCGCGCTCGGGCGTCTTGGCGCCGCAGCACACGACGAAGCGACCGCCCTCCGCGAGCACGCCCGCCGCCGCCTGGAGGTAGGCCTCGACCCCGCCGCGCATCTCGAGCCGCGCGTAGGTGCGCTGATCGTCGGTGGACGGCGAGCCGCGGCCGGGCGGGAGGTAGGGCGGCGTGCCGGTCACGAGATCGAAGCGCGCGCCGCCCAGCGCGTCGAGCAGATCCTCCCGCCGCATGTCGCCGCGCACGAGCTGCGCGTCGAAGCCGTTCCGGGCGAGGTTCTTCTCGGCGAGCGCGTGGCTGATGGCCTGCGCCTCGATGGCGGCCGCGGAGGAGGGGCGGAGCTTGTAGCCCACCATCAACAGGACCGAGCCGATGCCGCAGCCCAGGTCGGCGTAGCGCTGCGCGTCGGGCACGGCGCGCGCCGCCTCCCACGCCGTGGCGACGTCGTCGAGCGAGTAGCGGTGCCCGCGTCGACGCTGGGTGATGCGCCAGTCGCCCGCGATGGCGTCGTCGGTGAGCTCGCCGAAGTCCACGTCGGGACAGGGCTGCCATGACCCTCGCTCACCGTCCACTCTTGACCCCCTGGTGGGCTGGGGCCAGGTTCGCAGCCATGACGACTCTGCACGACTTCCGCATGAAGACCCTGGACGGTGGCGAGACCAACTTCGCCGATCTCGACGGCAAGGTCGCGCTCGTGGTGAACGTGGCCAGCAAGTGCGGCCTCACCCCGCAGTACGAGGGCCTCCAGAAGCTCCACGAGAAGTACGACGGCCTCGCCGTGCTCGGCTTCCCGTGCAACCAGTTCGGTGGCCAGGAGCCCGGCTCGCCCGAAGACATCCAGTCTTTTTGCAGCACGAGCTACGGCGTCTCGTTCCCGATGATGGCCAAGATCGAGGTCAACGGCACCGGCGCGCACGAGCTCTACCAGTGGCTGAAGCGCGAGGAGACCGAGCCGCAGCCGGCCGGCGACATCACCTGGAACTTCGAGAAGTTCCTCGTCGGCAAGGACGGCCAGGTCCTCGCCCGCTTCTCGCCCAAGGTCGCCCCCGACGCCCCGGAGCTCGTCGGCGCCATCGAGAAGGCGCTCGGCTGACGGGGCGCTCTGCTACGCTCCGCGGGGTGAAGGACAAGCACATCCGCATCCGCGTGGCGCAGTGCCTGGCGCTCGCGAACGCGTCGAACTGCCCGCGGCGGAAGTTCGGCGCGCTGCTGCTCGACCCGGAGCGCAACGTCATCCTGATGGACGGCTACAACGGCGGGCCGCGCGGGGGTGGAGAGCTCTGCGGCGGCGAGGTCTGCCTGCGCGACACGATGGGGGTCGAGAGCGGGACCCGCATGGAGATCGGCTGTCACCACGCGGAGATGAACGTGGTTTGCAATGCCGCGGCGAACGGCGTGCGCTGCCGCGGCGCGTGGCTCATCGTCACCGGGGAGCCCTGCATGATGTGCGCGAAGATGCTGCACCACGCCGGGATCACCCGCGTGCTCATCGTGGAGGGCGGATACATGGGCGCCAACGGCGTGGACTACCTCCGCGACCACGGCGTCGAGGTGGTCGCGGTCGAGGGTCCGCGAGACCCGCGGCTGGCCACCGTCACTGGAGAAGCGGTGCCGGGCGAGCCGCAAGAAGGAGCCGCGTCGTGAGCCCGGCCCAGCGCGCCATGTCCACCTGGGTCGGAGCGCTCGCCCGCGGCGGCGTGGTGGACGACGAGGACGCCCGCGCCGGAGAGGCGGTCGCCGCCTACGTCGTCGGTGAGGCCGGGCTCGAGGCGCTGCGCGCGTGGTTCGCCGGGGCGTCCGCCGACGAGGTGATCCGCGAGCGGCGCGCGGCGGTGGAGGTGTGCATCTGGATGGCTCACGCCGACCGGGACATCCACCCCGAGGAGCGCCACCTGCTCCGCCAGCTCGTCGCCTTCAGCGGGCTGCCGGCCGACAGCCAGGATGCCCTGGTGGAGGCGGTGCACGAGCCACCGAGCCGCGAAGGTCTCGCCCAGCGGCTGACCCAGCCAGTGCTGCGAGAGCTCATGCTCGCGCTCAGCTGGGAGCTCGCCCTGGCGGACGGACGGGTCGACGACGCGGAGGCTTCGCTCTATCGCGCGCTGGCCGCGGAGCTGAGCGTGAGCGAGGCGCGGGCGGCCGAGATCCGCGACGCGGTGGGCGAGCGCATCGGCTGACTCGAGGCCCGCGATCGGCGCAGCTGTAATTCGACACGGCCGCGCCTTCGGTCCCCCATTGATGGTCTTGCTACGGGGACGCCGTCCCCCTACCTTCATCGCTTGGTGGGGTCACGACCCCGCCGGTTCCATCTCTCCGGGGGGTCTCGAAATGACCGAGAAGAAGCGGCCGCCGGCCGACGATGATGTGCTGTCTCCGTCTCCCGAAGACGAGATCCAGGCGGCGCCTTCCAGCGAGCCGGGCGAAGGCGGTTTCTTCGACCAGGCGGAGCACGACGGCTGGGGCCCGATCAAACGGCGCACCCCCGAACCGCCCGAGCCCAAGGGCGTCTTGTAGCAGCGCCTACAGCTCGGTGTGCTGCGCGGTCCAGTGGCTGATCAGCTCGTCGTCCTCGACGATGCGCGAGTGGTAGTGGCCCCACACGTCGCTGATGGCGACGTACGCGCCCTGGTCGAGCTTGGGGCTCAGCCAGATCGCGTAGTAGCTCGCGTTGCTGTCGTCATCGCGGATCTCTTCGAGCTGCGGGAGCTTCTCGCCGGAGACCGGGCAGAGCAGCTCGAGCTTCGTGCCGACGGGGAAGTCGGTCATGCCCTCTTTGCGCTTGTCGCCGTGGATGGGGCTGAGGTGCACGAGGCCCTCGCGGTCTCCGTGGCGGACCTTGAGCGTCACCGCGGGGTGCTCGTCGAAGGTCACGTCCGAGAGGCCGACGAGGTTGTCGCCTTTGGGTCCGAAGGCCTGGGTGATCACGACGATCACGTCGTCCTCGACGGCGACGCCGGGGGGCTGGGAGTGCCGGTGGCGGCCGGTGATGTTCAGGTGCTCTTCGTCGACGTGCTTGCGAGACATGAGCCGGTTCTCCAACGAACCGCGGCGCGAGTCAATCGCTGATCAGCCGGTCGATCTTCAGCTTCAGCTCCGCGTACCGCTTCAGGAAGTCCCGATGGTCCGCGCTGAAGGCCTGGATGAAGCGCCGCTCCTGGGTGCGCGTGCCGAGCTCTTCGACCACCGCGTCGATCTTCTCGATGAGCTGGGCCGCCCCCGTGAAGGGCCGGTCCACGTCCTCGACCTGTCCGTGCTCGATGCGCTCGATCTTGCCGTCGCCTTCGGTGGTGTAGAGCAGCCCGAGCACGTCGCCGTGCTGCGCCTGGATGGACCGGATCACCATGCTGCCGCGCAGGTCGGGCAGCTCGTCCCGCGTGGCGATGATGTCGAGCTTGGTGCTGCTCCCCCGGTCGAGGGCGCCGCCGCCGTTCATCTCGCCCGCGACGTCCCAGTCCTTGTCCTGCACCAGCTGGCTGAGCTCCTTCAGGAACTCCTGCTCCGGGTCGACGATCAGGACGCGCGGCTTCAGCGGCGTCGCGGCGAGCGAGAGGTGCGCGTAGACCTTCCGGCTCAGCCCCAGCATCACCTTGAAGGAGTCATCGAGCACCGCGCGGACCTCACGGTAGAGCTCGCCCCCCTGGGCGGCCTGGCGCTCCTGCGCGCGCTCCACCGTGCGGATGAGGTGCTCCGCCTGCCCGCGTGTCTTCTGGACGACGTCGATCACGCCCGCGCGCAGGCCCTCGACCGCGCCGTCGAACGACGCGCGCGACGTGATGAGGATCACCGCCGTCGGCCGTGACTTGCTGCGCACGTAGCGCACGAGATCGACGCCGTGCCCTTCGCCGCCCACGTCGAGATCGATCAGCGCGACGGGGAAGAATTTCTTCGTGGCGAGGGCCTTCGCCTCGTCGGCCGTGCCGACCGCGGTGCAGACGTACCCCTTGCCGTCGAAGAACTTCCTCAGCCCCTCGCGGTCGCGATCGGAGCCATCGACGATCAACAGCTCGGTTCCGGATGCCATCAGTGAAACGCGTTTCCTCGGGAGACTTCAGCGCGAGAACGGCATCTGCATCGCCAGGGGAGCGCGACCCTCCGGCGGCGGGGGGAGGCGCCAGCTTCCGACCTGACGCGCGAGACAGCCGCCGAGGCTGTCGATGCCGGTGGTGTTGCGGTCGACGGACGCGTTCCGCGTGTTTCCGTCGGCCTGGATCTCGAACCCGATCAGGACGGTGCCGCGCACCGACTGCTCGTTGCGGCTCGCGTGCTCGAAGCAGCTCGAGGCGCGCCGGATGTAGTACTCCCGGATCACGCTCCGCACGCGCCCGGAGTACATCTGCATCTCGAAGTCGACGGGATCCGCGGGCTCCTCCATCGACTCCCAGTCCCGGTCGCCGCTGCCGCCCGAGCCGCCAGTCGAGCCGCCGCCCGAGCCGCCGCCCGAGCCACTGGTCGAGCCGCCGGTCGAGCCGCCGCCCGAGCCGCCAGTCGAGCCGCCGGTCGAGCCGCCAGTGGAGCCGCCCGTGGAGCCGCCGGTCGAGCCACCGGTCGAGCCGCCAGTCGAGCCGCCGCCCGAGCCACCCGTCGAGCCGCCGCCCGAGCCGCCGGTGGACCCGCCGCCCGAGCCGCGCGTCGATCCAGAGCGAGCGCTCGCGCCGCCCCGTCGGGACGTGCTCCTGCCCGAGCGGCTGACCGAGCGCGTCGAGGGCCGCGGCGTACCGGGCACGTAGTCGACGTCCGGGAGCTCGTCGCCCTCCGGGACGGGCTCGCCGACCTCGATCTCCTCCGGCGTCACCTCGCCGGGCTCGGGCACCTCGGCCTCGGCCACCGTCGAGGCGGGCTCCTCCTCGGCCCCCATGATCAGCCACATGCCGAGCGCGCCCGCGCCCACGAGCAGGGAGACGACCAGGAGCAACACGCCCCACGCCTTGCCGCGCGAGCGCACGCCGATGGCCGACAGGCTCATCGTGGTCGGATCGAAGCCGTCCGACGGAGGCTGTTCGGACATCTCCCAGACGTTGGGCTCGCCGCCGCCGCTCTTCTTCTGGCTGGGCTCGCGGCCCGGTGCGCTCGCCGGGGCGTCCGCGTGCCCCGCGACGGTCTGCGCCGCCGGCTCGGTCGGAAGCGGGCCGCCCTCTTCGCCGGGCGCCGCGATCGACTGTCCACACTGATTGCAGAAGCGCGCGTCATCCGCGTTGCCGGCTCCGCACTGCTGGCAATAGACCATCGCCGCGGAGGATAACAGGATCGCGCCGCGCGCTCTCTTTTCCACGGCAGCTCGCTTCACCCCAGGTAGATGCGGGACTTCGCGAAGAGCGCGGTCGTGCCCAGGATGCCCGGCTGCTGCGCGAGCTCCTCGAGCACCTCGAGGGCGTGGCGGCGCTCGAGGCCGCTCGGATCGTGTCCGAGCCGAAGCGTCACCTCCTCCAGGGCGCGCCGGGCCGCGACCTCGCCGACGGCGCGCGCGAGCAGACCCACCAGACGCTCTCCGAGCTCGCTCACGACGCGCCCCGCTTCTTCTCGGCCCGGTCTGCGATCGTCGCCGGGCGACACACGACGCCCGAGCTGCGGAGGTCGTGCTCCCGATCGCCACCGAGACACGGCAGCGCCCGCACCGCGTCGATGAGGTCGCCGTTGGGGTGCGTCTTGCGCACGATGAAGTCCACGGCGCGACCGGCCGCGAGCTCCGCGCGGTCGCAGCCCGACCACACGCCGACGAGGAGCTCCGGCGCCACGACCGCGAGCCGGTCGAGCAGCTCGAAGCCGTCCATCTCGGGCATCTCGAGATCCGTGATGACCAGATGAAAGCGCTCGCCGCGCTCGATCCGGTCCAGCGCCTGCCGGCCGTTGCTCGAGGTGACGACCTCCGCGCCGAGAAAGCGACGAAGCAAGCGCTCGCCCGTGCGGAGGAGCAGAGGGTCGTCATCGACCAAGAGCACTCGAACCGGTCCCATTCTCGTCATCGTCGTCTCCGTTCGCCGAGGGCGGCGTCGGGAGACCTCTTTTCATCGTTCGTGCCAATGCTGGAGCCGCACATCTCGTGGAGGCGCGTCTCTCGGTGAGACACTCCAGCCCTCGCGGCCGCGTCTCATCGAGGAACACGGACCAGCCCGAGACGGTCACTCCGAGGCGCGCAGGCGATACCTTCGCGGCTCCCAGCCGGGGAGGCCGGTCGCCACCTGGCCTCGAAACACCAGCATTCCGCCCGCGATCCAGTCGCTCACGCCGGCGTTCGGCCCGAAGCGATCCGTCTCGGCCGCCGCGACGTGCCGTCCGAAGAGCCGCAGCGAGATCCCCGAGATGCCCGCGTCGAAGAACACGAGCGGCACGTCCACGCCGAAGCCGATCGCGAAGGCGACCCCGGCCCCCTCTTCGAGCGGGGTGACGGCGAGCCCGAGATCGATCCCGATGGAGTCGAGCAGCACGTCCCAGTAGCGGTCGCCGAAGGTGGCGCCGAGGATGAAGCGGCCGAAGAAGAGCGGGCGGAGATCGGCCATGAGGAGCACCCGGCTCGCGCCCTCGGGGCGGATCTCCACCCCGGCCATGAGCCCCGCCATGTCGAGGTAGCGCGCGCGCAGCTCCGCCGCGCCGGCTCCCGACACCGCGTCGAGCGCGTCGCCCGCGAAGGTGACCCCGCCGCCCACCGCGCCCTCCAGCGTGAGGTCGCCCTGCAAGCGCCCGTACGCGCCGTGCTCCTGCGCGGAGGCCACCGCGGGAGCCAGGAGCGTCAGCGTGAGGATCGCCCATCGCACGGGGGCGAACCTAGCCCCGTACGCTCTCGGGCGCACCTCCTCTCGCCGGCCGAGAGGGCGCGGTGGACGCGAGCGGCGCGGTCGATCAGGCTGTCACCGTGCGGTCGGGGGATTGGCATCGAATCTTGCGGCTCGTCGCTCTCGCGGGGGTCTTGGCGAGCTGTCATCGCAGCCACCCGCGCGGCGGCGCGGCGGCGATGGACGGGAGCGTCGACGCTCGCGTGGATGGGGACGACGACGCGGGCGACGGGGGCGACTCTGCGCCGCCGATGCCGGACACATCGCCCCCGGTCGGTCACGACGTCGGCCCCGGCTGCGAGCCCCTGGCGATGGTCGAGCAAGATCGCTGGCCCCGCGCGCCGCTGGCGGAGTTCCCGGACCGGGCGCACGTCACGTCGACCCCGCTCGTGCTCCCGCCGCGCCGGGCGGGCGACCGACCGCGCCTCGCCTTCGTCTCGCACGGGCGCATCGTCGACGCCTCGTTCAGGCTCAACGTCGAGGCGCCCGAGTTCACGGGCCGGATGCCGGTGGAGCTCGGCGGCGTCCTCCGCGTCGTCGATCTCGAGACCGGCGAGACGCGCTCCTGGGGGGACCCGCCGCGGTTCACGACCCTCGCGCCCACCGCGAGCCTGGCCGCGGGCGACCTCGACGGCGACGGCGAGCTCGAGCTCGTCGCGCTAGGGGCCTGGGGGCACATGGTCGCGTTCGAGACCGATCTGACGCGGATCTGGATGTCGAACGCGCCGCCCCCCGCCCCACCCATCGGCTCGAGCGGGCGCCGGCCGCTGCTCAGCGTCTCGGGCGCGCCGCTCGTGGTCGATCTCGAGGGTGACGGCACCCGCGAGGTCGTCTTCGGGCACTGCGTCGTCGAGGGCGCGACCGGAGAGACGCGCTTCTGCCTCGACGGGGACGCCCTCCGCGGGTCCCAGGGCTACTGGGGCCCGCTGAGTCAGGTGGCGGATCTCGACGGGGACGGCCGGCTGGATGTCGTCGCGGGGAGCCTCGCCTTCACGGCCCGCGGCGAGGTGCTCTGGCGGCACGAGGAGGAAGAGGTGCAGGGCTTCGCCGCCGTGCGCGACGTGCTCCGCGCGCACCCGGGGCCCGAGGTGGTGCTGGTGGCGAAGTCGCGGGTGCTCTTCCTCGATGCGCGCTCGGGGCGGACCCTGGCCCAGGTGCACCTGCCGGGCGCGCCGAGCGAGACCCTCTTCGGTTGCCCGGACATGGAGAACCCGCTCCCGATCCCGGTGTTCGCGGGCGGCCCGCCGCTGGTCGCCGACGTCGACGGGGACGGCGCGGCGGAGGTGTTCGTCGCGAACTGGGGCCAGCTCCTGCGGCTCGATCCCGAGTGCGAGGGCTGCGAGATCCGATGGTCCACGCCGATCCTCGATCCGATGAGCGCGGTGACCGGGATCTCGGCCGCCGACCTCGACGGAGACGGAGTCGCGGAGATCGTGCACGCGGACGAGCAGCGCCTGCGGGTCATCGACGCGCGCGACGGGGCGGTCGTGCACCAGGCGCGCAACTTCTCGCGCACGCGCACCGAGTACCCGGTCATCGCCGATCTCGACGGGGACGGCGCGACGGAGATCGTCGTCTCGTCGAGCAGCGAGTCCTGCTACCTGCGCCCGCACGGGACGCCGACCGCGCCGGGACTGGTCGTCTTCGGCGAGCGCCACGATCGGTGGACCATGGCTGACCCCGAGTGGACGTCCCACGCCGGGCCGCTCGGCCTGGGGCGCTTCCGACCGACGCGCGGCGCGCCCCCGCGTTGCCTGTGAGCGAACCGGTTTCCTCCCCTCGCGGCGCTGCTATGGTCCGCGCCGTTTCACGGGATGGATGGACATGGCACAGAGCATCTTCGATCTCCTCGAGCAGCACGACTACGGTGAGATTCACCTGAAGCGCGACGCGGCGAGCGGCCTCGAGGCCATCGTGGCGATTCACGACACGCGGCTCGGGCCCGCCCTCGGCGGCTGCCGCTTCATCCACTACGACACGCACGAGTCGGCCATCATCGACGCGCTCCGCCTCGCGCGCGGCATGACCTACAAGGCCGCCATCACCGGCATCCCGCACGGCGGCGGCAAGTCGGTGATCGTCCGCCCGAGCGGCCAGTTCGACCGGAGCGCCGTCTTCCGCGCGTTCGGCAAGCTCATCGACGACCTCGGCGGGCACTACATCACGGCCGAGGACAGCGGCACGGGCATCGAGGACATGGAGATCGTGCGCGGCGTGACCAAGCACGTGACCGGCGTCAAGCCCGAGCACGGCGGCTCGGGAGACCCCTCGCCCTTCACCGCGCTCGGCGTGCGTCGCGGCATCGAGGCGTGCGTGAAGAAGGTCATGGGCAAGGACGACCTCGCCGGCGTGAGCGTCGCGGTGCAGGGCGTCGGCCACGTCGGCTACCACCTCTGCGCGCAGCTTCACGAGCTCGGCGCGAAGCTCACCGTCGCCGACGTCGACCCCCTCAAGAGCGAGCGCGCCCAGCGTGAGCTCGGGGCGGAGATCGTCGCGCTCGACGCCATCTTCGAGACCGAGTGTGACGTCTTCGCGCCGTGCGCCCTCGGCAGCGCGCTGAACGACGACACCATCCCGCGGCTGAAGTGCAAGATCGTCGCGGGCGCCGCGAACAACCAGCTCGCCGAGCAGCGCCACGGTGACGACCTCATGCAGCGCGGCATCCTCTACGCGCCCGACTACGCGATCAACGCGGGCGGGCTCATCAACGTCGCCCAGGAGTACGCCGGCTACGACGCCGAGGTCTCCCGTGAGCGCACGATGAGGATCTACGACACCATCCTCGAGATCGCGGAGCGCGCCGAGGCCGCCATGGCCCCGACCTACCGCATCGCCGACACGATGGTCGAAGAGCGCCTCGCCCAGGCCGAGTGAGAGGCCGACGTCAGCGCGTCTCGGGCAGCGGGTAGCGGAAGACCTCCGCGCGTCGCTCCCAGCCCGCGACCAGGTAGTAGAGCGCGCCGTCCGGCGCGTAGGCGAGGCGGCCCCGCTCACCGGGGGCCTGCCACTCTCCGCGCGAGGTCCCGTCCGCGTCGAGCTCCAGCACGCGTCCGCTCGCGACCGACGCGTAGACGCGGCCGGTGAAGGGGTCGCGCACCAGGCTCGTCACGTCCTCGCCCAGATCGGCCCAGGGCGCGGTGGCCTCCGAGGCCGTGCTCACCCGCAGCACCACGCCCTCGTCCAGCGCCACGAGGAGCGTGCGAGGGTCGAACACGGCGCTCGCGTGGATGCGCGCGGGCAGCCGATGCAGCTCCTCGGTGCTGCCGTCCTCGAGGTTCGCCCGCACCAGATCTCCCTGTCCAGTCACGTTGCCGACATACAGCGTGTTGTCGCGGCCCCACGTCAGACCGTACGGGCCGGTGTCGAGCACCCGACGGTCGAACGGGCCCATGCCGGTGCTCGGCGTCGCGATGATCACCATGGGGAGGCGGTCCGCTGCCGCGTCCCGGTCGAGCCGGGCGACGCCCTGCGGGTCGGACCCGGTGCACCCGCACGTCTCGCAGCAGGCGTAGGTGAGCCCGACCTGTCCACGGCCCTCGGTCGTGCCGAACTCGCCTCCCTCGAGCCGGCGCACGGCGACCTCTCCCATGTCGAGGTTGGTCACCCCGTCCCACACGGTCAGCGCGCCGTCGGGGCTGAGCTGCCGGAGGTAGTCCCCGCCGCTGATGACGGTGACCACGTAGGCGTTGCACGCGTCGTCGAACTCGAGGTCCACCGCGCCGCCGTCGCCGCCGCGCAAGAAGTCGTCCATGTTCATGCGCTCGAGCGAGGGCGGCGCGCACGCGCCCGCGGGCCGTCGACCGAGGCACGAGCGGCCCCAGCAGGTCGCGCCGTCCTCGCTGCAGCGGAGCGCGAAGCAGGGCGGCGCGGGGACGCAGTCGCCCTCGAGCCCGCACTCGGTCCCCGGCAGGCAGGTCGACGCGCCGCACGGACGACCCGCCCCGGTGAGCAGGCCGGTGCTCCCCTCGTCCGCGCAGGCGCCCGTGGCGAAGTCACACACACGCCCGGCGCCGCAGGCCAGCGCCGTCGGGTCGCCGCAGTCGGCCGCGCACGCGCCGTCCGAGCACACCTCTCCCGGGCCGCACGCGCAGACCCCTCCGTCGGCGCCGGAGTCCGGGTCGGCCGCCGCGTCGAGGGGCGCGAGGCAGGCCCCGTCGACGCACCGCTCCCCCGCCGCGCACTCCGAGTCCGCCACGCAGCCGGGCGCGGGCGCCTCGCCGCACGCCGTGAGGAGGGCCGCGACGAAGAGCGCGCGCCTCACAGCGTCTCCGGGAGCGCGTAGCGCAAGACCTCGGCCCGCGTCGGCCAGCCGCTGATCAGGTAGTAGAGGTAGCCGTCCGGCGAGTACGCCAGGCGGCCCCGCTCGCCCGGGCTCTCCCACTCGCCGAGCAAGGTTCCATCCGGTGTGTATTCCAGGATGCGCGCGCTGGTCACCGAGATGAAGATGCGCCCCGTGAACGGGTCGCGGACCAGGCTCGTCACGTCCTCGTCGACCTCGGCCCAGACCTCCGTCAGCGCGCTGTCGGTCGCAACGCGGTGCACCACGCCCTCGTCCACCGCGACCAGGAGCGAGTGTCGGTCGAAGACCGCGCTCGCGTGGATGCGGGCCGGCAGCCGGTGGATCTCCTCGGTGCTGCCCGCGTCGAGGTCCGCCCGCACCAGGTCCCCCTGCGCCGTCACGTTGCCCACGTAGAGCGTGTTGTCGCGACCCCAGGTCAGCCCGTACGGCCCGGTGTCGAGCTCGCTCCGCTGGAACGGCCCCTCGCCCGGGCTCGGCATCGCGGTGATCACCATGGGCAGGCTCGCGCTCGGGTCCGCGCGGTCCAGCCGGGCGACGCCCTGCGGGTCCGACGACACACAACCGCACGCGGCGCAGCAGACATAGGTGAGCCCGACCTGCCCCTCGCCGTCTCCGGTGCCGAACTCGTCGCCTTCGATCCGGCGCACGGCCACCTCGCCCATGTTGAGGTTCGTGACGCCGTTCCAGATGGTCAGCGTGCCGTCGGGCGAGAGCTGGCGGAGGTAGTCGGTCCCGCTGATCATCGTGACCACGTACGCGTTGCACGCGTCGTCGAGCTCGAGGTCGAACGCGCCGCCGTCTCCGCCGCGGAGGAAGTCGTCCATGTTCATGCGGTCGAGCGGCGCGGGCGTGCACGCGCCGGCCGGCCGACGGGTCAGGCACGAGCGGCCCCAGCACGCGGCGCCGTCTTCGGTGCAGCGCGTGGCGAAGCAGGGCGGCGCCGCGGCGCACGTCCCGTCGAGGGCGCACTCGGTGCCCGGGAGGCAGAGCGGCCCGTCGTCGCCGCAGCGTACGCCCTCCCCGGTGAGGATCCCGCTCGCGCCCTCGTCCGCGCACTCCCCGGTGGCGTAGTCGCAGACCCGGCCCGCCCCGCAGGGCGTCGCGCCGGGATCCCCGCAGTCGGCGCCACACGCGCCGTCCCGGCAGACCTCGCCCGCGCCGCAGTCGCACACCCCGGCGTCGTCCGGGCCCGCGTCGTCCGTCATCCCGGCGTCGGGCGAAGGCACGCAGACCGCGTCGGCGCAGCGCTCACCGGGTGCGCAGTCGCCGTCGTCGGCGCAGCCGGGCTCGACGGGCGCCGGATCACAGGCCGAGAGGAGGAGGAGAGCGACCCAGGCGCGCGAAGACATGCGCCCATCTTCGCACAGGTGGTCGCCTCAGAGGGTCAGCCAGACGTAGCCCTGGTCGACGTCGACCTGACGCTCGCGGCCCTGGGCGTTCATCACCGTCAGCTGGCTCTGGCGCGTGACCGACATCGAGAGCGCGCTCGCGGCCTGGGCTTCGTTCAGGGTCGAGACGCGCTGGTCTCCGATCGCGACGATGCGGTCTCCGGGCTCGATGCCCGCGCGCCCCGCGGGGGAGTAGGGCTCGACGCGCACCACGACCAGCTCGTCCGGCCGCACCTCGTACTCCGCGATCCCGAGGCCGCGGTGAGCGCGAGGCGCGGAGATGCGGATCGTGAGCCACGAGCCGCCCTCGAGCATGATGCGCGCGTCGGCGTCCGGGACGGCGTTCTGCGGCAGGCCGTTGGTGCGGTGGATCCCGATCGGGTCGGCGCCCACCGTGTCCGCGTCCCACACCTCGAAGCGCAGCGGCGTGCCCATCGGGAGGCGCACGTTCTGGGCCGGGCTCGCGTCGAACTCCGGGGTGAGCGTGTCGTTGATCGTCTCCGTCTCGAAGACCAGCTCCTCGTTCCGGTAGATGCGCACGAAGACGTCGGGCAGCCCGCCGCCGTCGTCCCAGGTCAGGTCCCCGGGCCGACGCGGCCGCACCTGGGCGCTGACCACCGTCAGCTTCCAGACGTCGGCGGGCGCGGAGAGCGAGCCGGCGGAGCGGTCGCTCCGGATGGCGGTGAGCGAGGTGCCGCGCCGCGGATAGACGCAGCCGCCAGCGACGAGCAAGGCAAGGAGAACCAGGAGCGTCCGCATGGGCCCACCGTAGACCGGAGCGCGCCGAGATGGCCACTTCCTTCCCCGTCTCGACGTGAGGTCCGCCCCCGGGTACAACCGCGGCATGCGACGGGCCAAAATCGTGTGCACGCTGGGTCCCGCCTCCAACACCCTCGAGGGCATCGAGGCGCTGATCGAGGCCGGGATGGACTGCGCGCGGCTGAACTTCTCCCACGGCACGCACGAAGATCACGCCAAGGTGGCCTCGCTCGTCCGGGAGGCGGCGTCCCGGATGCGCAAGCCCGTCGCGATCCTCGGGGACCTCTGCGGCCCGAAGATGCGCGTGGGCAAGTTCCCGAACGGGCCCATCGAGCTCGAGGAGGGCGCCCGCTTCACCCTCACCAGCCGGAAGGTGCCCGGAGACCAGAACCAGGTCTCCCACAGCTACCCGCCGCTCTCGAACGACGTGGTGCCCGGCGACGCCATCCTCCTCGACGACGGCCTCCTGCGGCTCCGGGTCATCGAGACCAGCGAGACCGAGGTCGTCACCGAGGTGGAGGTCGGCGGCACCCTGAGCGACCGCAAGGGCATGAACGTGCCCGGCGCCAACCTCTCCACCCCGGCCCTGACCGAGAAGGACCGGATCGACCTCGCGTTCGCGGTGGACGAGCTGAAGGTGGACTACCTCGCGCTCAGCTTCGTGCGCACCGAAGACGACGTCGCGCAGGCGCAGATGCTCGCCAAGGGCACGCCGGTCATCGCGAAGCTCGAGAAGCCCGAGGCCATCGAGCACCTCGGCGCGATCCTCGACCGGGCGGAGGGCGCGATGGTCGCGCGCGGCGACCTCGGCGTGGAGGTCGGCTCCGAGAAGGTGCCGCTCATCCAGAAGCGCATCATCCGCGAGGTGAACGAGCGCGGGAAGATCGTCATCACCGCGACCCAGATGCTCGACTCGATGATCCGCAACCCGCGGCCCACCCGCGCGGAGGCGGCCGACGTCGCCAACGCGGTCATCGACGGCACCGACGCCGTGATGCTCAGCGCCGAGACCGCGGCCGGGAAGTACCCCGTGCAGTCGGTGAAGATGATGGCCGCCATCATCAACGAGGTCGAAGCGGAGTGGCTGACCGACGCCGAGGGCGAGATCAGCGACCCGACGTTGGTGAAGAACAAGTGGGGCTTCACCGACGCCGCGGCCCGCGCGGCCGCGATGCTCAGCTACGCGCTGCCCCTCAAGGCCATCGTCGCCTTCACCCGCGACGGGCGCACCGCGCGGCTCATGAGCGAGTACCGCCCGCGCGCGCCCATCGTCGCGATCACCGCGAACCCCCAGGTCGCCAACCGCATGGCGCTCGAGTGGGGCGTCACGCCGCGCCTCGAGATCCCGCCGGACACGCTCGAGGAGGCGCTCCGGCTCGCCTCGGCCCTGCTCGTGCGGGAGAAGTTCTGCGTGCACGGCGACTCGGTCGCGATGACGATCGGCTGGCCGCCTTCGGTGGGCACCAACACCGTGAAGCTCCACACGCTTTGATGTCCGAGAGCGGTACGCATTGAACGAGATCCCCGAAACGATCGGGCGCTATCAGGTCGAGCGTCTCCTCGGCCAGGGCGCGATGGGGTCCGTCTACCTGGGCCGCGACCTCGACCTCGATCGCGCGGTCGCGATCAAGACGGTGCGGCACCTCGACCTCGAGGAGAAGCGCCTGACGACCTTCCTCGAGCGCTTCAAGAACGAGGCCCGCGCCGCCGCGCGGCTGAGCCACCCCGCCATCGTCGCCGTCTATGACGTGGGCGAGGACGCGGGCGTCGGGCCGTACCTCGTCTTCGAGTACGTCGCGGGCAGCACGCTCAAGCAGATCCTTCGCGGCCGCGGCCCCCTCGCCCCCGACGCGGTCGTCCGGCTCGGCCGCCAGATCGCCGCCGCGCTCGACACCGCGCACGCGGCCGGCGTCATCCACCGCGACGTCAAGCCCGACAACATCCTGGTCAGCGCCACCGGCGACGCCAAGCTCGCCGACTTCGGCGTCGCGCGCGTGCCCGACGCCGCGCTCACCAAGGAGGGCCAGTTCCTCGGCACCCCCTGCTACGCCGCGCCCGAGACCCTCGACGAGGGCCGCTACGGGCCGCACAGCGACTTGTTCTCCTTCGCCGCCGTCATGTACGAGGCGATCACCGCCATCCGGGCGTTCCCGGGCGACGACGCGATCAGCGTGGCGAACCACGTCGTGCACGACGACCCGGATCCGCCGAGCGTGGTCCACCCCGACGTGCGCATCCCGAAGGAGGTCGACCGCGTCGTCATGCGCGGCCTGAACAAGGAGCACGACCAGCGCTACGACAGCGCGATGTCCTTCGTGGACGCGCTCGCCACCGCCTACGTCTCCACGGGCGTGCTCGACCGCGACCCGACCGGCGCGCAGATCCTCCCCGTCCCCGAGCCGCCTCCGCGCCGCTCCTCGGGCTGGATGTTCTACCTCGTGACCATCGCGCTGCTCGCGGTCGGCGTGGCCTTCGTCGCCGCGTTCCTCGACACCGAGCCGCCCGACCCGGCGATCGATCCCGACGTCTCGCCCGACGCCGGTCCCGTCGTCGACGCGGCGCCCAGCATCGTCGCCCGCGACGCGGGCCTCCGCGTCCCCGACGCGGGCCTCGCCGCCCCCCTCGACACGGGCGTCGCCGAGGCCCCGGACTCCGGCACGCTGGACGTCTCCACCATGAGCCCGTTCGAGCGCGACGAGGCCGCGAAGGACGCCGTGGATCAGGCGCGCCAGGCCATCGAGGACGGCGACCTCGACGGCGCCGAGACCGCGCTCCGCCGCGCCCGCCTCCTCGACCCCGGCAACGACGACATCTCCCCCCTCGAAGACGAGCTCCGCCGCCTCCGCTGAGCCGGCGAGAGCGCGTCGCGGAGCGCGCGTGTATGCTGGCGCGCGTGAATCATCCGAGCGGTGGGGGCTTCGGGCCTCCGGGTGGGCCGCCTCAGCCTCCTTCGGGCGGCGGCGGCTTCGGGCAACCTCCTTCGGGAGGCGGCGGCGGCTTCGGGCAGCCTCCGGGCGGGTTCGGGCCACCTCCAGGCGGGCAGCCTCCGATGGGGCAGGGCGGGGGCGGCTTCGGGCCGCCGCCGGGGCCGCAGGGCGTGCCCATCCAGGAGGGCCCCGCGATCATCATGGCGATCGTCTCGATCCTGATCTGCGGGTGTCTGCCCGGCGGACTGGTGGGGCTGCTGCTCGCCAACCAGGCCAAGCAGGCGGCCGCGCGCGGCGACGAGAGCGGGGCGCGCTCGAAGCTGATGATGAGCTACGCCGCGAGCGGCATCTCGATGGCGCTGATGATGATCGTGATCTTCCTCTACTTCGTCCTGATGGTGCTCGGCGCCGTCGCGTAGCAGTAATGGCTCATCGGCCGCGCTCGGCGAACCAGCGGGCGAGCGCGTCGACGAGGGCCCGGACCCGCGCCGGCTGCAGCGTGCGCCGGGTGAACACCGCGTGGACCGCGATGCGCGCGCCGAGGGTCTCGGGCAAGACCCGGACGAGCCGGCCGTCGGCGAGCGGCGCGGCGGCGGTGAGCTCGCTCAGCATCGCGATCCCCGCGCCCGCGATCGCCGCTTCGAGGAGCGCTGCCTGGTCGTCGCTGTGGAAGCGGCCGTCGACCGGCACCCGCTCGCCGTCGCGTCGCGGCCACCAGCGCTGCGGGCCGCCCTCGGGCGCGGCGCCCATCAGGAGCGCGTGCTCCGAGAGCGCGTCGACGTCGGCGGGCGCGCCGCGCGGCTCGAGGTAGCCCGGCGAGGCGACGGCGCTCACGTCCCCGTACCCCAGGCGCCGGTGCACCAGCTCCGGGTCGTGCAGCCGGCCGGCGCGCACCGCGACGTCGATCCCCTCGGCCCGCAGGTCCACCCAGCGCACCGACGTCGTGAGGTGCACGTGCAGGGCCGGATGCAGTCGCTGGAGCCGCACCAGGACCGCGCCCAGCTCCGGCGCGAGCACGGGCGGCGCGGACACCGTGAGCCGGCCGGTCACCTCGTCCCGCTCCTCGAGCAGCTGCGCCTCCGCGCGGGCCACGTCTTCGATGAGCGGCTTGACCCGCTCGTAGAGGCGCCGACCGGCCGGCGTGAGGGTCAGCGACCGCGTGCTGCGGTGCAGGAGCGCCAGCCCGAGCCGGGCCTCGAGCGCGCTCAGGCGCCGGCTCAGCGTCGGGCGGGACACGCCGAGCGAGGCCGCCGCCGCGGTGATGCTCCCGTGGTCGACGGTGACCACGAAGAGCTGATGCTCGCCCAGATCCATCGTATTCGTTCTCTGATGAACGAGTAGCGTCAGATATTACCTCTACCGCTCGACAGCGCTACGAATCAAGCTCTCCCCATGCTCGCCAACATCACCGCCTGGGTCGTCGTCGCGCTCCACCTCGTCTTCGCGCTCGCCGAGAGCGTCGGCTGGAGCCAGATGGCGCGCCGCTTCGGCTACAGCCGCGAGGCCACCGAGACCACGCGCGCGCTCGCGCTCAACCAGGGCGCCTACAACGCCGGCCTCGCCGCCGTGCTCGGCTGGGCGCTCGTCACCGGCCACGACGCCACGGCCACCGCGATGCTCGCCTACGTCCTCGCGATGGCGGTCGTCGGCGGCGTGAGCGTGCGCTGGACCATCTTCGTCATCCAGGGCGTGCCCGCCGCCCTCGCCCTCGGCGTGCGTCTCTTCGCGTAGCCCTCAGCGGATGCGCTCGGGGGCGTCGAAGCTGACGTAGGCGTCGGTCATCGAGCGGTGCTGGGCCGCGAGCCACGTGGCGGAGCGCGCGACGGACTCGATCCGCACCTCGTCCATCGGGCCCTCGAGGTAGTCGCCCGCGCAGCCGCCGTTGCGGCCGATCTCGATGGCGTTGGCGTCCGGGATGAGCTCGTGTGTGGCGTTCATGGGGTCGCCGGTGGCGGCGCCGTCGAGGTAGATGACCACCTCGTCGGTGCGCGTGTCGAAGGTCGCCGCGACCCACTGCCAGCGATCGGTCTCGAGAGCGCCCTCGTGGTAGGTGCGCCAGCTGCCGTCGTAGTGCTCGAACTGGACGTCGTCGTCGCCGCGGATGAAGAGCGCGTAGTTGCCCTCGCGCTCGCAGCCCTCGCGCTTGGCGAGCAGGGCGAGCTGGTGGTCGAGCGTGGTCGGGAACATCCAGCCCGAGATCGTCACCGCCTCCGTCAGATCGAGCGAGTCGGCGTCGGGCACGGTGGTGAAGGTGTCGCGCGCGAACAGCCTCGCGCCGCCGATCACGCCCTCGGCGTCGGGCGCGTCGCTCGCCGAGCCGTGGTTGGCGTTCCCGGTCGCGTCGTCGAAGTCGCCGCTCATGTGCCAGACGCCGCGGTAGGGCGCGGCCCAGACGCCCGCCGGGTTCTGGCCATCGGGCGCGCCCGGGCGGTCGGCGTACATCCAGATGAAGTCGGCGTCGGACGAGGCGTCCACCTGCGGGACACGCACCCAGACGTGTGAGGTGCCGCCGGGCTGCCAGCGCTCGATCTCGTGAGCGAGCACGGCGCCGTCCGCGTCGACGAAGCGCAGCGCCTCGCCGCCCGGGCCGGCCCGCTCGTAGTCCACCCGCGAGGGGTCGAGCGCGACGAGCACGGGGAAGTCCACCAGATCCTCGTCGTGCGGCGCGTTGTCGAAGGTCAGCCGCCGCCGCTCCTTCCAGGCCGCGTCGAACCAGTCCGCGGGGATCGGAGGCCCGGTGTCCTCGGGAGGCCGCGCGTCGCCGGGCGGGCGCGCGTCGGGGCCGATCGAGCCGTCGCGCGTGCCCGCGTCGAGCTCGACGCCTCCCTCCGAGCGGGGCGTGCGGAGGCCGCTTCGATCGAGCGAGCACGCAGTCGAGACCAGCAGGAGGAGGCAGGCGCAGCGCTTCATCGCTCGCATCATACCCCCTCTCGCCGGGCCCACCGGGCGAGAGCCGCCCGGGCTCAGCGAAGATCAGAGCTCGTCGACCGCGAAGTCCATCATCGGGGCCTTGCCCGCGCGCAGCGTGGCCACCACGCCGTGCACCTCGGGGTAGACCAGCTCGAAGAAGTAGCGCGCCGTCTTCACCTTGGCGGCCGCGTTGTCGGCGCCGCTCTCCACCGCGTGCGCGGTCTGGCGGACCCACGAGTAGGCGCAGGCGACGAGCCCGAAGAGGTGCAGGTAGTTCGACGCCGCCGCGCCGATCTCCTCGCGGTCTTGCGCCGCCCGCTCGCGGAGCTGCTCGGTCGCCTCGATCAGCAGCTTCAGCCCGTCCTGGAGGGCGTCGGCGAACGCGCTCGTCTCCTCGTGGCCGCGCGCGCGCTCGAGCACCGCGTGCACCTCGCGCGCGAACGTCTTCATCAGCCGGCCGTCGTGCATCGGCAGCTTCCGGCCGACGAGATCGAGCGCCTGGATGTGGTTGGTGCCCTCGTAGATCAACGCGATGCGCAGATCGCGGAAGTACTGCTCGATGGACCAGTCCTTCGTGTAGCCGGCGCCGCCGCACACCTGGATGGCCTCGCTGACGTTCTCGAAGCCGCGGTCGGTGCCGTACGCCTTGATGACCGGGATGAGCAGCGCGACCACGTCGTCCGCGTCCTGGCGGCGATCCGCGTCGGGGTGGTCGTGGCTCAGGTCGATCTGCGTCGAGATCCACACCGCGAGCCCGCGGAGCGCCTCGTTGGTGGACTTGATGTTCAGGAGCATCCGGCGCACGTCCGGGTGGACCAGGATCGTGTCCGCCTCGGCGTCTTGCTCGATGCGGTTCGGGTTGAGCGCGCGGCTCTGGCGGCGGTCCTTCGCGAACGCGAGCGCCGTCTGGTAGCTGATCTCGGCGAGGCTGATGCCCTCGACGCCGACGAAGAGGCGGGCCGCGTTCATCATCGTGAACATCGAGGCCATGCCGCGCCCCGGCTCGCCGACCAGGTAGCCCTCGGCCTCCTCCATGTCCATCACGCACGTGGGCGAGCCGTGGATGCCCATCTTGTGCTCGAGGCCGCTGCAGCGGATCTCGTTGCGCGTGCCGTCGTCCTTGATCTTCGGCACGAGGAAGGTGCTGATGCCCTTGATGCCCTGCGGCGCGTCGGGGAGGCGCGCGAGCACGAGGTGAAGGATGTTGTCGGTCAGGTCGTGCTCACCGAAGGTGATCCAGATCTTGGTCCCCGTCAGCGAGTAGGTCCCGTCGCCCTTCGGCACCGCCTTGGTGCGCAGGAGGCCGAGGTCCGTGCCCGCGTGGGGCTCGGTCAGGCACATCGTGCCGGTCCACTCGCCCGACGCGAGCTTGGGCAGGTACTTCGCCTTCTGCTCGTCGGTGCCGTGCGCCTCGAGCGCCTCGATGAGGCCGCTGGTCAGGCCCGGCGCCATCGAGAGAGACTTGTTGCTCGACATGAGCATCTCGCGCACGAGCGTGCCGAGGGTGTAGGGCGCGCCGCCGCCGCCGTGCGCGTCGTCCGCGGTCAGTCCGTAGTAGCCGTTCTCGGCCAGCGCCTCGTGCGCGGCCTTGAAGCCGGTCGCCGTCGTGACCGCGCCCGACTCCGGATCCCACTTCACGCCCTCTTCGTCTCCGGCGCGGTTGCACGCGAGGAACACCTCGGTCGCGAGCGTCCCCGTCTGGTCGAGGATCATGCGCACCGTCTCGAGGTCGTAGGCCTCGAAGCGCGAGAGCGCGGCGACGTCCGCGTACCCGAAGGCCGCGAGCTGGAACATCATGTCTTCGACGGGAGCTCGGTAGATCTGCATCGGCGCGTTTCCTCCTGCAGCCGAGGTGTTGCACAGTCGGGCGCCGGAAGCACCGCCTGGGCCTCGAAACGCCGGGCTCAGAGATCCCGCAGGACGAGCAGGAGAAGGACGGCGGCGGCGATCGAGGCGACCGCGATCCCGGCCCAGACGACCGCGCGCTGGCCGCGATCGATCGGAGCGTCGTCTCCCGCGACGCGCGGCGGCGAGCCCCAGACGTGGAGGACGCGGTCCGAGAGCTTCAGCTCGACCACCCAGCCCGCCGTCACCTCGACCCGGCGGCCCCGCGTGCGTCGGTCCGGCTCGTCTCCGCGGGCCAGGCCCCCTCTCACCATGGCGTCGACCGGGGTGGGCAGCGCGCCCGCGGGGATCGCGTCGAGGCGCTCCACCTCGAGCAGCCGGCGAGGCGCGAGCGGCGTCGCGCTCCCGGACCCGAGGATCTCCGCGACGAGCTCGGATGACAGGCGCGCGCCGTGCTCCAGCTCGTGGTCCGTCTTGGTGCCGGTCTCCACGACGAGGCACCGCGTGACGGCGACCTTGGCCGAGCCGCGGCAGGTGTCGCATCGCAGCGTGCCCGCCGCGCCGCAGGTGCCGCAGGGCACGTAGTACACGCGGCGAAAGCCGGTCAGCGGCTCGTGCTCCTCGACGCGCTTCTGTCCGGTGCCCTCGCAGTCGTCGCACGGGAACGCGCGGGCGCCCTCGCAGACGAAGCACGCGGCGACCCCGCGCGTCTCGGGGAGCGGGATCCGCGTGGCGCTCTCCTGGCCGTCCGCCGGCACGTCGACCTCGATCGACCACGGATCCGGCCGACCGGGCTCGACCAGGTCGGCCCCCGCGTCGACGGGCTCGACGTCGTTGTCCAGCCAGCGCCGCTCGAACGCGGCGTGCGTCTCGATCAGGTGAACCGGGAGCGCGTCGGCGCCCACGGGCTTCGGGGCGGGCATCTGCCGCAGCGCGCGCCACTCTCGCGCAGCCTCTTTGGCTTCCTCGATGACTTCGTCGACCCCCATCTCGCCGCCATAGCAGCTCCCCCACCAAACGCTCGCCCATGCTATGCACGGCCATGTCCGACGACCCGCGCTGGGCGCCGCCGCCCGTCCCCGAGGATGACGAAGACAACGACCTGACCACGCCTTGGGCCTCGCCGCTCGACGCGCAGGTGCCGGACCTGCCCGCCCCGAGCCGGGCGCCCGCGGGCGCGGGGCCAGCCCCCGGTTCGCCGGCCGGGATCTCAGCCCAGGCGGCTCCGTCGCAGGCCGCGCCGTCGCAGGCCGCGCCGTCCCAGGCGACTCCGTCACCGGCCGCGCCGTCCCAGGCGACTCCGTCGCCGGCCGCCCCTCCGGAGGGCAAGAGCAACGGTCGGAGGAACCTGCTGATCGGTGGCTGCGGCGGCTGCCTCTTCATCCTGCTGTCGATCTGCTGCTGCAGCGGGTACCTGCTCTACCTCGAGGAGGGCGTCTCCTACGGCGACCCGGGCGAGGAGCTGCAGCGCTTCCCCATCGTGGCCGGTCAGCCCATCGCCGCCTCGGTCGCGTGGGAGGGCACCGGGTACGCCTCGCTCCGCGCCTACATCGACCTCGGCGAGGACGCGGCGCCGGGCACGCGCCTCGAGGGCACCTTCGACTGCCGCGAGTACGCGACCGTCGAGCCGCGACCCGTCAGCGAGAGCTACTTCGAGGGAGGCGACGCCCCCGAGGGCTGGGTGCCGATGCCCTCCATCTTCCTCTACGTGCGCGACGGACAGACCGCGCGCTGCGCCGGGACGCTGCGCAGCGACCCGCCGACCGCGATGGAGCTGGTGATCACGGAGCGGCAGCGTCCGAGCGACTGGCTCTCGGGATTCTGAGCGCGGGTTCTGAGGGCGGGTTCTGAGCGTGGCGTTCAGAGGCGAGGGTGGCGGTGCAGCATGCGCCGCTCTCGCCAGCCCACGACCAGCAGCTCCACGATGCCGAACGACAGCGCGATGAAGCCGATGACGGCGGCGGCGGCGAGCGCGTACGTCACGTAGAGGCCCGTCGGCGATTGGATGGCGCGCACGCCGGAGCCCAGCTGGAAGGCCGCGCTCCAGAGCGCCGTGAGCGTGGCGAAGACGACCGCCGCGCCCGCTCCCCATCCGATGGCCAGGCGTCCGCGACGCTCGGTGCGTTCGTTGTCGATCATGCGCCCGACGGATGCATCGCGCGGACCAGCGCCCGCGAGCGGCGCTCCGAGACCAGAGAGGCGCGCAGGTTGCGCGAGACGGCTGCGCGGCGGGGCTCCCTGCGCGGTCAGCGCGTCTGATCTCGGGACGCCTGGTCGGTAGACCCAGCGCTGGCGACCGCGCCTCCGGACGTGCCCTCGGACGCGTCCTCGGCTTCTTCGTCCTCGCCGTTCTGGATGCGGACGTTCACGTCCATGGTCACCCGGATCGGCTGGAGCTGGATGGGTTCCACCTGCACGGCGTGTTGACTGATGCAGCCGCCGACCAGGCAGAGCGCGGCGATCGACGTCGCCCAAACGATTCGCTTCATGTGTCCTCTTGGCGCGGAGGCGCGCCGATGCGCAGCGCCTCGTCGAAGAGGCGCTGCAGTCCGTGAAAGCGAAGCGTGAGATCCACGTCCTGGGGGACGGTGCGGCCGCGCCCGACGACGTGCGCGATCCAGGGGGAGGGCGCGCCGCCGCGCGGGTCGAGTCGCACGTCGAGGCGCCCGTAGTCGAAGTCGGTCAGGGCGCCCGTGACGCGCCGGAGCGCGAGCGAGCCGCTCAGGGGGCGGGCCCACTCGTAGATCGCCCCGAGCGCCTGGTCCCCGGCGAAGCGGAAGTGACCTGGCCCGCGGCTCTGGAGGCGGGCCTCGCGCACCTGGAGCGAGCGGAGCCCGTCGTGTCCCAGCGACATCCGGACGCGTCCGTCGAGGCGCCCGTGCCCCCGCGCGCGGCCGCCGGTCAGCTCCGGCAGGATGCGCGACAGGTCGAGCCCGCGGGCGCGCGCGTCCAGCTCCACGCTCGGTCGATCCGCGTCGTAGACGAAGGGCGCCACGCGCACCCGCCCGCCGCCCACCGCGACCGCGAGGTCGTCGACCGAGAGCGCGCCGCTCGAGGCGAGGCGCAGGCGCGCGTGTCCTTCGCCGCCGACGCGCAGCCCGCCCACCCGGAGCGCGCTCCAGCGGAGCTCCGAAGGCGCCGCGCTCTCCGCGGGTGAGAGCCGCGACAGCTCGAAGCGCGCGTGCGCCCCGTCCACCCGCAGACCGTCGACCTCGAGGCGCGCGCCGTGCAGCGCGAGGGTGGCGGCGCCGTCCGCGGCGGCGTCGAGCGGGCAGTCGAGCGCGCCGCTGACCGGGCCCTGGAGGCGCAGTCCGGTCACGTCCGCGAGGAGCTGCGTGAGCGGCGCGCCGCGTCGCAGGGTGACGGGCGGCACGTCCACCCGCAGCCTGTCGCCCGTCGGCCTGAGGGCCAGGGCGAGCTGGCCGGTCGCGCCGCCCCCGAGCCCACACTCCAGCGTCAGGTCCGTGCCCGCGGGGCCGAGCTCCAGGCGTCCCGTCGCGGGGCCGAGCGCGTGACCTCGGCTGCCGAGCGTCGCCGCCTCGAGTCGGCCCGCTCCGCGGAGGCCCCGCGCGTCGAAGCGGAGCGGCAGCGAGAGCCGCGCGCGCTGGAGCTGCAGCCACCCGTCGGCGTCGCCGAGCTGTCGCGCCCGGAGCGCGAGCCGCGCCGATCCTCTCGGCGCGCCGTCCGTGAGCGAGACCGCCACGGCGCCTCGCGCGCGGACCCGCCGCGCCTGAAGCGCTCCGTCGACGCGTCGCGCGCGCGCCCGGAGGTTGCCCTGGAGACGCGTCGCGCCGTCCGCCTCGACGAGCCACGCGTGAGCGCCACGCGGGGTCATGTAGGCTTGCAATGCGTGAGCTGTGATGCGCTCGCCGCCGCGTCCCGTCCACGCGCGCGCCGCTCGCAGGCGCGCTCGCTCGCCCTGCACCGACAGCCCGTCCGCCGACACCCTCACGCGCACGTCGGAGAGGGCGTCGATCTCCACTTCCCGAGCCTCTGTCTCCGCGAGCCGGACGCGGGCCCCGCGCACGACGGCGCCCTCGCGGATCTCCACCGTGAAGTCTCCCGCGTCGCCGTGAGCTCGCGCGCGGAGCGACGCGTGGATCTGCGTCGCCGCCAGCGCGTCCGTGCGCAGCCGGTCCATCTCGAGCACCGCGCTGCCTTCGGCCGTGACCGCGCCCGCGTCGAGCTCCAGGACGCCCTGGCTCTGGACTCGGGGATCGTCCCCATCGACGCTCGGGAGCGCGTCCAGCGGCAGCGTGCCCGCGAAGTCCCACGCGATCGCGCCCGCGCCTTCCGTCCACGTGGCGAGCCGGGGCGAGAGCTTGCCGCGCAGGTCGAGGCGGTCCTCGCCCCGCCGCTCGAAGAGCCCGCCGGTGAGCGTCCACGCGATCTGGCCCGCGTCCGGTGCGGCGTGCACGTCGATCCGCGGGACCGCGAGCCCCTCCACCTCGGCGTCGAGGACCGTCGCGTCCGCGCGCAGCGCGTCGAGGCGCTCGCCTCTCGCGCTCGCCTCCACCGACGCGACGACGTGGCCCAGCGCGAGTCGGCGATCACCCACGGGGGCCTCGAGCGCGTCGAGCCTCGCGTCGAGCCGCAGCGTCCACGCACGCCCCGGTCGGACCGGCAGCTCGACGTGCACAGCGATGACATCTCGGCGCGGCGCCCGGCCGCGTGCCCGCACCGACAGCGCGTGCTCTCCTTGCGTGATCTCGACCCCGTGGACCCCGAGCGGCGACGTGACCTCGAACCTCCCGCCGCCCGGCCGATACGCGCCGTCGAGACGCACGACCACGCCGCCCAATGTCGCGCGAGCGTCACGCAATCGGAACACGGGTTGCGGCGTCGCGCTCGTGGATGGAGACGAGAGGGCGGTGAGGACCCGGGCCGGGCTGCTCCGTCGGAGGGCGTCCACGCTCGCGGCGCTCTCCCAGCGGAGACCGTCGAGCAGCACCTCGCGCACCGTCCCCTCCATGAGGTCACCGACCCCGTAGCGGAGCTCCACCGCGCGGATCGTCAGGTCGGGCCCGAGCCGCACGTCGCGCAGGCGCAGCCGCTCGGTGTCGACGCTCTCCACGTGGAGCTCCACCGCGTCGAGCCCGAGCGCGGCCAGCTCCGCGCGGGCCCGCTCGTCGGCGTAGGCGACCGCGACCGAGCGGAGGACCCCCAGCAGGCCGAGCGCCACGAGGACGAGCAGGCCGAGACGGAGAGCGCGCACCCGTGCGCGGGGACGGAGCGCCTCTCCGTCCGCTTCGTTGCGATTGTGGAGCACCATCGAGGGAAGCTCGCTCGCCGGGGCCTCGAGGCTCCCGCTCCTCTCGGGATAACCAGACGAAGAGGGTCCAGCAACGTCCGGCCCGGCGCGCGCGCCCGTTTGTGACGGCGCGTGACGGCGGGCGTCGCCCGCGGCGCTCCGGGCTGCTACGTCTGCGCCCGTGGACACGCGCGCGCACCTCTTCGGGATGATGCCGGACCAGCTGGCCGCGCACCTGCGCGCGCGCGGCGTGGACGCGTCCGACGCGGAGGCGCGGCGATACCTGGGTCACGTCATCTCGCGCGGGGGTGAGGGCGTCATGTCGCGCCCGCCGTCGAAGCGGTTCCTGGCTGGCGTCGAGGCGCACGTGGATCGCGCGCCGCTCGAGATCGTCGAGCGCGTGACCGACCCGAGCGACGGCTTCGTGAAGTACCTCTTCCGCTCGCCCGACGGCGCCCTCAGCGAGGCGGTGCGCATCCCGCTCGAGAAGCCGGGCTGCTTCACGGTCTGCCTCTCGTCGCAGGTCGGGTGCGCGATGCAGTGCGTCTTCTGCGCCACCGGGCGCCTCGGCCTGACCCGTCACCTCGAGGCGTGGGAGATGGTCGCCGCGTTCTCCGCCGTGCGCGACGAGGCGGCCGAAGCGGGAGGGCGGGTGACCGGCGCGGTGTTCATGGGGCAAGGCGAGCCGCTCCACAACTACGACGCGGTCATCCAGGCGGCGAAGGTCCTCTCGCACCCGTGCGGCGGCCGCATCAAGCAGGAGTCCATCCGGATCTCCACCGTCGGGCTCGTGCCGCAGATCCGTCGCTTCGCGCGCGAGGGGCACCGCTTCCGGCTCGTCATCTCGCTCAGCTCGGCCGTGGCCGATCGCCGCCGCCGCCTGCTCCCGGTGGCCGGCCGCTTCCCGCTCGAGGAGGTCGCCGACGCCATCCGCGAGTACGCCGCCGTCGCGCAGGGCCGGGTCACCATCGCGTGGGTCCTGATGGGCGGTGAGAACCACGACGCCGAGGAGGCGCGCGCGCTCGCGGCCCTGCTCGAGGGCGTGCCGGTGCGCGTCAACCTCATCGACGTGAACGACGCGCGCGAGGACGGCTTCCGCCCCCCGACCGACGCGGAGCGCGACGCGTTCGTCGACGCGCTCCAGGTCCTGCGCGCGCCGATCGTGCGCCGCTACTCCGGGGGCAAAGAGAAGCACGCCGCGTGCGGCATGCTCGCCGCCGCGCGCGGCGCTTGAGGCGCTCGGCTCAGTCGGCCGCGCAGTCGTCGGCGCCGACGTCGTTCGCCGCGCCGCGGGGCTCGCCGTCGATGTCGTCCGTGACGTTAGAGACGGGCTCGCCCGCGCCGACCACCGCGGCCACGTCGCAGCTCGCGAGGTGGAGGTCGCCCGCGCTCGCGTCGACGAACCAGCTCGCCTCCGCGTCGGTCACGTTGCCGCCGAGCGTCGCGCTGGCGCCGTTGCGAGCGCGGATCTGCTGGTTGACGAGGTTGTTCTGGATGCTCAGCCCGCTCGTCGTGTCGTAGCGGTACTCGATGGCGTTCGGGTACGGATCGCTCGAGGCGAAGAACACGGTGTTGTTCGTGATCTGCGTGTCCTGCCCGCGCTGGACCTCGATGCCCACGTCGTGCTCGCCGCCCGCGGAGCGGTCGCTCCAGATCATGTTGTTGCGGATCACCGTGCCGTAGACCTCTTCGCGGAAGCCGAGCCCGATGCCGCGCGCGCAGTTGACGATGTGGTTGCGCTCGATGAGGTGACCCGAGCCGGACTCGCTGTCCCACATGTGGATCGCGTGCTCCGAGAGGCCGCCCGTGTAGGTCATGCCGCCGCGCTGGCCGGGCAGCTTGCCGTGGGCCGGGCGCTCGACGCCGCCGCGGTTGCAGTAGATGCCCTCGAAGTAGCTGTCGTGCACGTGCCAGTCGCGCGCGTCGTGGGTGTCGATGCCGCCCGTGTAGCAAGCGGTGTTGCCGTCCCTCGGCCCGTAGCCCCAGGCGTTGTCGCGCCCGGCCTCGGTCATGCGGAACTGGCTGCAGCTCACCTCCACGCCGTCGACCCGCTGGTCGCCGCCGGGGCTCGCCTTGAGGAACTGCTGGCCGCCGTCGACCAGGTGCACGTCGTGGATCAGCACGTCGTCGCCGTTCGCCCACAGGTGGACCAGGTGGAAGATCGAGCGCCGCACGGTGAAGCCGGAGAGCACCACGCCGGGCGCGTCGATCGTGATCGAGGCGGTGCTCCCGTTGTGGTCGCGGTAGGCCGAGTCGATGATCACGGCCGTCGGGTCGCCCGAGGCGCTGCGGAGCGTGACGTTCGGGGTCCGGAAGTAGAGCCCGGTGTAGTTGCCGCCCGACGTCTCCGGCAGCGTGTAGGTCCCGTCCTGGAGCAGGATGGTGGTGCCCTCCGCCGCGTCGGAGACGACCTGCCGGAGCGTGCGGTTCCCGCCGCCCTCGACCGAGACCATGCCGTCGCCCGCGGGCGAGACGGTGATCGTCTCACCCGTCGCGGCCACGATCTCCGCCGTGCGCGCGTCGCAGGCCGCCGGGGTGGGCATCGGCGTGCCGCCGTCGGGATCGATCGGGCCGCCGCCGTCGGGGTCCCGGCCGCCGTCGTCGCCCGGCGGCGCTCCGTCGGGCCGGACGGTGCTGCCGTCGGCGGGCGGGGTGACGGAGCCATCGGGGTTGGCGGGGGCGTCGTCGCAGCCGGCGCCGAGGACGAGCGCGGAGGCCACGAAGATCACGCGGAGAGGGGTGCTTCCAAGCATGCGCCGATCATACCGCGCGCGGGCCGGCTGTCTGCACCAGCCCGCGCCAGCTCTCCACCAAATCGCGCCAAGCGCCGCTGCGCCCCAGCCGTCACAGCTCAGCCGTCACAGCTCATCCGTCACAGCTCATCCGTCACAGGAGGCGCAGAGCGCGGCCGGGAACGGCGGCGGGGTGAGCGCGCTCGCGACGACGTGCTCGCGGCCGGAGTCCGCGTCACCGCCGAACGAGTGGTCGGTGTCGGGGACGGGCAGGCCGGTCACCGCCGAGACCACGCCCGAGACCGTGACGCGGATGGGAGCGGCCCAGTCCAGCGCGGGATCACAGCGCAGATCGAACGAGTCGCCGCCGGGGCGCAGGAACAGGCAGGACGCTCCGTCCTGGGAGACGGTCAGCGCGTCCGCGCCCGTCGCCTCGGGCCCGAGCTCGACCGGGCCCGTGAACTCGACGCGCAGCAGGTTCTCCTCGGGCTCGAGGAACCTCTGGAGCTCGGGCGTCGCGCGGCCGAACACACGCCAGGCGCGCGCGCCGTCGTCCATCGTGGTCCCGCCCCGGATCAGGTCGCCCTCGGGGTGGTCGTCCGCGGCCCACAGCACCACGTACCAGCGCTCCTCGAGCTCGGCCACGGTGCGGAGCTCGTAGACCCACGCGCCGTCGTCTCCCCCTGGCCGCGCGACCGCCTCGAAGTCCACGGCGTCGAGCTCCGGGAGGGTCCGCAGCTCGATCTGTTCGGGCCCGAGCTCGACCGTGGCGTAGAGGGTGAGGGTCGTGTCGTGCACGCCCGCGGGCGGGCCCGCCTGCACCGTCCCCTCGAAAGTAGGAGGCACCTGGGTGCAGCCGCACAGGCCGAGCTGCGCCAAGAGCAACCCGAGTGAGCAGGTCGAAGTCGTGTTCATCGGAACTGACGTTACCTCGTCCGCCGCGCCGGATCCAGGCGCTCAGCGTCGGCCGACGCGGCGGACCTCGAGCACGTCGCGGTGGCGGCCGATGCGATCGATGACCTGCGCGACCTGGTCGGCGCTCCGGCAGTCGAGGCTCAGGCGAATCGAGGCGGCCTTGCCGCGGTCGCTCTCGGCGCGCGCGCTCTGGATGTTCACGCCGATGGCGGTCACCAGCTTGCTCAGCTCACCCATCAGCCCCGCGCGGTCGTTCGCCTGGACGAGGATCTCGACCGCGTGCCGCTGCCCGGCGTCTTCGCCCCAGTCGATCTCCACCAGCCGCTCGGGCTCGGGCGTGCCGAGGATGTTGGGGCAGCGGCGGTGGTGGATCACGACGCCGCGCCCGCGCGTGACGAAGCCGACCACGTCGTCGCCGGGCACGGGGCTGCAGCAGCGCGCGCGCCGCCCCATGACCTCGTCCGAGCCGTCGATGCGCAGCCCCGACGCGGTCTGCCGCGTGGGCGGCGGGGGCGGCGTGGAGGGGAGCCGCGGCGGCTCGGGCGGCGCCTTCTCCCGCTCCAGGGTCAGCGCGGCCGAGGAGACCGAGTGCGCGTTGCGGTCGCCGTATCCCACCGCGGCGTAGAGGTCGTCGGGCGTGGGGTAGTCGAGCGCGGTCGCGATCTCCTCGATCGTCGCGTGCGCGAGATCCAGCCGCGCCAGCTCTCGCTCCACCATCTCCTTGCCGAAGCGGATCGACTCGCCGCGCCCCTGCTTGCGGAAGAACGCGCGGACCTTGCTGCGCGCGCTCGCCGTCTTCAGGAAGCCGAGGGTCGGGTTCATCCAGTCGCGGCTCGGCTGCGGCTCCTTGTGGGTCAGGACCTCCACCCGGTCGCCCGTCTTCAGCCCCGTCTCGAGCGGCACGATGCGCCCGTTGATCTTCGCGCCGCGGCAGCGATGGCCGACCATCGTGTGCACCCGGTAGGCGAAGTCGAGCGGCGTCGCGCCGACCGGCAGGTCGATCACGTCGCCCGCGGGGGTGAAGACGTAGACCTGGTCCTCGAAGATGTCGGTCTTGAGCGACTCGATGAACTGATGCGGGTCCGAGACCTCGCGCTCCCAGTCCATGAGCTGCCGGAGCAGCATGAACTTGTCTTGCGGGCCTTTGCCTCCGCCGCCCTCCTTGTAGGCCCAGTGCGCGGCCACACCGAACTCGGAGAGCTGGTGCATCTGCTCGGTGCGGATCTGCACCTCGACCGGCCGGCCGCCGGGGCCGATGACCGCGGTGTGCAGCGACTGGTAGCCGTTGTCCTTGGGCTTGGCGACGTAGTCGTCGAACTCGCTCGGGATGGGCACGAAGGTCGAGTGGACCAGGCCGAGGACCCCGTAGCAGTCCTGCAGCCGCTTGGTGATCACGCGGACGGCGCGGAGATCGTAGAGCTGGTCGAACTCCAGGTCCTTGCGCTGCATCTTCTTGTAGATGCTGTAGATGTGCTTCGCGCGGCCCTTGATGGAGGCCTCGATGCCCTCCTCCGCGAGCTTCTCCTCGAGCACCGCGACGACCTGGTCGATGAACGCCTGCCGCTCGTCGCGGCGCTCGGCGAGCAGCCGCTTGATCTCCGCGTAGGTGTCCGGCTCGAGCTCGCGCAGCGCGAAGTCCTCGAGCTCCCACTTGAGCTGCCAGATCCCGAGCCGGTTCGCGAGCGGGGCGAAGACGTCGAGCGTCTCGCGCGCGTAGCGCTGCCGCTCCTCCTGGCTCCAGGTCTCCTCGCGGATGGCGCGGATCCGCTGCACCCGCATCGCGAGCACGATCATCACGACGCGCACGTCGCGCGCCATCGCGAGGAACATCTCGCGCAGCGTCTCGGCCGCCTCCTCCTCGATGCGGTCCCAGCGGATGCTCGCCAGCCGCTGCACCCCCGCGAGGAGCCGCGCGACGTCCTCGCCGAGCGCCTCGGTGACCTGCTCGAGGGGCAGCGCGCCCTCGATGAACGCCCGCGCGGTGAGCGACGCGGCAACCGCCGAGGGATCCAGCCGCAGCCGGGCGAGCACCTCCGCCGTGTCGAGCGCGTGCTTCACCGCCTCGGGCTCGCGGCCCTCGTAGCGCGCCTGCACCAGCTCGAACGCCCGGCTCACCACCGCCGCGTCGGCGTCGGGGTGATGTTTGGCCAGGCGGCTGAGGAGGGCCTCCGGCTGCGTCGCGGGTGCGGTCATCGCGCTGGAGGGCTAATCGAGGCCGGCCCGGAGCGCCAGCGCGGCCTACCGCGCCGTGGGCGGGGGAGGAAAGGATCTGGCGTTCGTATCTACAGTCCCGACTCGAGGACAGCGGCTGGCCGGCAGAGTCGGGCAACCAACGGGAGGCGATCGGTGGGAAAGTACGACGGACTGGACGAAGCGGCGTTGATCGCGGCCTGGAACGCCGCCAAGGCGGGGGTGAACAAGCCGATCCTGAAGGCGCTCGCGGCGCACGGCACTCCCTCGGCGGCGGAGTTCGTGCACGGCTGCATCCAGAAGCAGGCCACGTCTCGCAGCGCTCACTCGGTGATCGAGGTGCTGATCTCGATGGGCGCCCCCGCGGCGCCCTGGCTCGTCCGGATGATCACCTACCCGGACTCCGTCCAGGACGCCCGCGTACGGGAATGGGTGGCGGCCCTGGGCGCGATGGGAGAGGCGGGGGTCGCGGCCGCGCGGGTGGGTCTCGCGGAGGCGCTGGAGAGATACCGGGAGCTCTGGGACCAGACGCAGGCTCAGCTGGAGTCGTTGCCCGTGGAGGTGAAGGAGATCGTCTGGGCGGCCGTCCGGGTACCGTGGAGCGTCACGCTCGGCGACGGTGACCGCCAGGCGCTCGAGGGTCGCGCGGAGCTGCTCGAGGACTGGCTGCCCCACCTCCTCCCCGAGATCCGCAGCGCGGACCTCGCGGTGCAGCATCGCTCCCGTCTCCTGAACGGCGCGGCGTCGGCCATCGAGAACCTGTCGCTGGTGGTCGGCGAGCCGCTGGAGCCACGCCGCCCCGAGCCCTCGGGCAGCCTGGGTCTCCACCGCGTGTGAACTAGCGTCCCCGACGCCTGCCCCCCAGCAGCGCACTTCGCGCCAACGTTGCGCTCGAACGCGCCGCGCGCTCGCGGTGAGCCGGAACCGAGCGCAAGCTCGCGGCATGAGATGGATTCGTTCGGTCTCGGCGCTCCGCGCCTCGCTGGCTGGCTGCCTCCTGCTCGGAGCCGCGGGTTGCACGAGCGGGCACACCTGCCCTGCGCCGGAGTCGGTGCCGGCGGGGCGCGAGGCGCTCGCGGCGGACATCCCTGCGTCGGCGCGTCTCTGCAACGGCAGCACGCTCAGCTTCGAGGGATACGACGGCAACCGGGAGGCCGCTCACGCGCTGGAGGAGCGACTGCACGAGCGAGGGTGGACGGGGCAGCTCGGCGCCGACCTCAGAGGCGACTTCGTCAAGGGCGACGAGCGGGTCCACATCTCCTTCGACGAGGTCTCGGAGGGCGTGACCGCGGGTGTGATGGTCTATCGCTGATCGCGCGGCGCTCGCTCGAGGGCCGCGACGACGCGCGCTTGCTGCACCAGGAGCCCCTGTGCCTCCGCGGAGCCGGGGGCGCGCGCGAGGGCGAGGTGCAGGGCCGCGCCGTCGAAGAGCACGTCGGTGACCATCGGGTCCAGGGCGGCGACCGCGGCGCCCACCTCGGGGTGGGAGAGCAGCGCGTGGGCTCCCTCGGAGGGCGTTCCCGTCACGATGAAGCGGCCGTCGTAGGCGGCGCCCGCGAAGAACATCGGCGCCTGCGGGCACACCTCCCACGCGCGCGCCACCGCGCGGCCGTAGAGGAGGCCGTGGTGGACCGCGACGCCGCCGCGCGCGGTCGAGTGGAGCGCGAAGCGGAGCGGGAGCGGGCGGCCGACGCTCATCCGGAGATACGCGCGCGCGTCGTCGGCCGCGTCGGCCAGGTCCAGGCTCACGGCCCGGCCCGCGTGGTGAGAGGGGATCGTCGCCAGCGGCGCGCTCGCGGGCGCGCGGGCGCGGTTCGGCGGCAGGGCGTCCGCGCGCGCCTCGAGCTTCTCGGCGAGCTGCGCCGTCCAGCCGAGCATGTGGTAGCAGGCCTCGTGCGAAGTGAAGAGCTGGTCGACCGTCACCTCCACCGCCGCGTCGGTGACGCAGCCCTTGCCGCCCGCCTGTCGCAGCGTGCGCGTCAGCCACGCGATGTCGTGCTCGGCCATCCAGCCGTCGAGCTCGGGGCACGAGCGCCCGACCGTCAGGCCGAGGCCGAGCGGCCGGCGGAACTCGACGCGGAACAGGAGCGCGTGACCGCGTGAGTGGGCCAGGCTGGGCTCGCGCTGCCCGGCGTGCCCGACGCCGAGGCTCCACGCCCGGCCGTCCACGTCGCCCCCGAACCAGCCGAGCCCACGCCGGGTCAGCCCGTGCCGGGCGGCGACGGGGGCGAGGTGTCGCTCGACCGCCCCGCGATCGACCGCGTGCTCCATCAGGGCGGCCGACGCCCCCGGCGCGAAGGTGTTCATCACGCGCTTGTTGAGCTCGAACGTGCGGCTGTAGGCGAGCCAGGTGAACGCGCTGAGGCCCGCGAAGAAGGCGAACGACGCGAGCATGCCCAAGATGTCCCAGATGTCCATGGCCTGCCCCATCGGCGCTCACCGCCGTCGGTTGCGTAGCATGTGAAGCGCTCACTGTGCCGCCGAGTGGCGGACGAAGTGACGCCCCGGCGCGAGGGGGGGCGCGCCGGGGCGTCGAGGGGGTCATCGGAGAGGGCGAGGCGCTCAGGCCTCGGCCGGGTCGACCGGCGCGACGGGGGGGATCGGCTGGTCGAGATCGACGTCGGGGCTCGGAGGCGGCGGGGCGGGGTCGCTCGCGGCGCGACGGTTCGCCTCGCGCTGAGCCTCGATGGGGGCGACGGCGCGGCGGAAGCGCGCCACGCTGGCCTCGTCGTCGGGCTCGACCTCGCCCACCAGGATCCGGCCGTAGTCGGAGATCGCGCTCGCGAGGGCGTCGATGGCGTCGCGCAGCGCGGTGCTCTCGGCCTGGCTCTCCACGTCGCGACCGAGGCCCAGCGCCTCGCCGTAGGCCTCGTGCGCGCGGCGCACGAAGGCGAGCTGCTCGGGGCCGATGAGCGCGTCGATCTGCGCCGCGAGGCCCTCCTCGTCGAGGCGCTCGAGCAGCACGTCGCTCTCGGCCCACTCCCGCCGGCCGGCGAGCTTGAGGAAGCGGGTGCCGTCCGGGAAGACGCGCGAGAGCAAGAGGCGCGCGCGGTCGCCGACCTCCGAGCCGACGATGCGCGCCTTGGCCTCGACCGCCTCCCGGACGCCGAGCCACGCGCTCCCGAAGGTGGCGTTGAACACGCCGAGGTCGGCGCTGCTCTCCGCCTGCCGCCGCTTGACGATGGCCCGCAAGCCCTCGCCCGTCTCGCGGACCGTGACCAGTCGTCGGTGCAGCCGCTCGCTCGGGTCGTCGGGCGCGTGCTCCAGGATGTCCTTCGCGAGGAACACCCCGGACTGGCCGTCGAAGCGGGGGGCGAGGAAGTGGTTCGAGAAGTCTGCCATGGGGTCTCCTTCGCGGCGCCGTCACCCGAGACACCACGCCCCGCGAGCTCACCGCGTCTGCAAACCCACCCATCGCGGCGGCGCGCCGACGGTTGCTTCGCGAATGACAGAAAGTGAAAATTCAGACTTCTCCGCGAAAATCATGCGCGAGAGGTCCGAATTTTGACATTTTGTCGTGATTTGAGCCCCGAAAGCCTGATTTCTCACCTCAGGGGCCGAGCGGAGAGCGGCGGCCTCCTTCGCGTGCTTCTCGAAGGCGTCCTCGTGGCGGTCGGCACGGCGGTCACGAATCCATCGACGTAGGTCATGTTCGGCTCTCCTCGGTTGGGGGGACGAGGGTTGGACGACCGGGGGGCGCGGAAATCATCGGCGCTCGTCCGGGATGTCGCCGAAGCGCTCCTCGGCGCAGTCGAGGTGGTGCCAGTGCGTGACGCTCCGGCCCGGTCGGGGCGAGCGCACGCGTCGGCCGTAGCGTAGCTCCCCGTGGGAGATGCGACCGCCGCAGACGCGACAGCGCGAGCGGCCGCTCCGGGCGCGCTCCACGAACCCGGGCGCGCCGCCGTCGAGGTCGATGTGATCGGGGGCGGCCCAGTCGGCGGCGCCGAGGTAGGCCCAGGGGAACGAGCGCTTCTCGGCCGCGTGGTGAAGGAGGAAGGCGCAGGCGCGGCCGTCCTCCAGCCAGGGCGTCACGCGCAGGCGGCCTCCGTCCGCGGTGATCACCTCGCTGCCGAGCCAGCGGTCGCCGACCCTCGACCAGGTCACGCGCCGCAGGGCGCGCCACGGGACCACCACCCACCCGGAGCGCGTGCGGGCGTGGAGCGCGTCGCGGTGGAGGCGCACCTCCAGGACGAGGTCGCGGCGCAGCGCGTGCCCGAAGAGCGCCGCCGCCAGACCGCCGGTGATCACGCCCATGACGAGGGCGCCGAGGGCGCGCACCGGGTCGAAGGGCAAGAGCAGGGCGGCCGCCGCGAGCGGCAGGAGCAGGAAGGCGGCGCAGCCCACGTCCCGGGCGAGCCGACCCCCTCCGAGCGCGTAGCCCGCGATCGGCCCCTCCTCCCAGTCGCGCTCCTCGCTCATGGTCGTTCAGAGTACGCGGCGCGCGAGCGGAGCTTCCAGCACCGCTTCTAGGCCCAAATCCAGCGCCTCGTTCCACGATGCGCCTGTACTTGGGGCTAGCAGTGTCCGGCAAAGATGACTGCGCGCGCCTCGCCGGCGGGACAGCGCGCCCAGCGCGCCAGTCGCTCCTCCGAAATGCTTCAGCATTTCGTCGTCGGCCCGGCGCGCTGGACACGCCGTCGCGCTCGGCGATGCA